>JASEER010000007.1:2357-75201 GCA_030019475.1 Thermoanaerobacterales bacterium
AGGTCCCGCGCCGGCTCCCAGACCTGGAGCCCGGTGCCTGTTAAAGGCTCCCGTCCGCCCCAATGCCGGTATCCGAATACGGCCAGGCCGATAACGGCCGGAATGAGGAGCAACAGTACATAAGCAAAGCGGCGAGGCATACTTCAACCCCCGCTCGAAAAAAATCTGCTTCATAGATACGAGCCCCGGCGGGGAATTATGCTGGTGAGAACGGTTCCTGCAACGGCGGGCCCGGCGGTTTGATTGACAGAGGAAGAGGCCTTCTATTAAGATGATTTCTAACGAAACAGGGGAGGGTAAAAATTGGGTGCAACGGGCATGCCGCCGGTTTATAACCCCGGAGATGTGGAGGAGAAGTGGTACGCGCGATGGGAGAAGGGTGGATATTTCCACGCCGAGGTAGACCCCGGCCGTACCCCCTTCAGCATCGTCATGCCTCCTCCCAACGTGACGGGGCAGCTTCATATGGGGCATGCGATGGACAACACCCTCCAGGATGTCCTGATCCGCTGGCGGCGGATGCAGGGTTACAACACCCTCTGGGTGCCGGGCACCGACCACGCCGGCATTGCCACCCAGGCCAAGGTCGAAGGCCGGTTGGCGGCCGAGGGCCGCTCCAAGTACGACCTGGGGCGGGAGGCGTTCCTTGAGCGGGTCTGGGCTTGGAAGGAGCAGTACGGGAATCGTATCACCACCCAACTCCGGCGGCTGGGGGCCTCATGTGACTGGGAGCGCGAGCGCTTCACGATGGACGAGGGCTGTTCGCAGGCTGTGCGCGAGGTCTTCATCCGCCTCTACGAAGAGGGCCTGATCTATCAGGATTACTACATTATCAACTGGTGCCCGCGCTGCGCGACCACCATCTCCGATATCGAGGTCGAACACCTGGATGTGCCGGCGCACCTCTACTTCATACGCTACCCGACCCCGGACGGCAAGGACTTCATCACCGTGGCCACGACGCGCCCCGAGACTATGCTCGGGGACACCGCCGTGGCCGTGCACCCGAAGGACAAGCGTTTCCGGCACCTGTTGGGCAAGCAGGTCGTCCTGCCCCTCCTTAACCGGCTGCTCCCGGTAATCGCCGACGACTACGTGGACCCGGAGTTCGGTACCGGGGCGGTGAAGATTACCCCGGCGCACGACCCGAACGACTTCGAGATCGGGCGGCGCCACAAGCTGCCCGAGATCCAGGTCATCGGCCTGGAAGGACGGATGACGGAAGCGGCGGGGCCTTACGAGGGAATGGACCGCCTGGAGTGCCGTAAGAGGGTCCTGGCCGACCTGGAAGGGCGGGGTCTCCTCGTCAAGGTCGAGGACCTCGAGCATGCGGTCGGCCACTGCTACCGCTGCCGGTCGGTCATCGAGCCCATGCTCTCCAAGCAGTGGTTCGTGCGGATGAAGCCCCTGGCCGAGCCGGCCATCCAGGTGGTGAAGGAAGGACGCCTGCGCTTTGTCCCCGAGCGCTTCACAAAGATATACCTGAATTGGCTGGAGAACATCCGCGACTGGTGCATCTCCCGCCAGCTCTGGTGGGGTCATCGCATCCCCGTCTGGTACTGCAAGGACTGCGGCGAGGTCATCGCCGCCAAGGAGGACCCCTCCGCCTGCACCCGGTGCGGCGGCGGCAACCTGGAGCAGGACCCCGATGTCCTGGACACCTGGTTCTCCTCGGCCCTCTGGCCTTTTTCAACCCTGGGCTGGCCCGGGGAGACCGCCGAGTTGAAGCATTTCTATCCGACCTCGGTCCTCGTTACCGGCCGGGACATCATCTTCTTCTGGGTCGCGCGCATGATCTTTATGGGCCTCAAGTTTATGGAGGATGTTCCCTTCCGGGAGGTCTTCATCCACGGCCTGATCCTCGACGCCCTGGGGCGGAAGATGTCCAAGTCTCTGGGCAACGGCGTGGATCCGATCGAGGTCATCGAGAAGTACGGCGCCGACTCCCTGCGCTTCATGCTGGTGACCGGGAACACTCCGGGCAACGACCTGCGCTTCCACTTCGAGAAGCTGGAGGGAGCGCGGAACTTCGCCAACAAGCTCTGGAACGCCGCCCGCTTCGTCATCATGAACCTGGACGGCGGGAGCACGCACCCCCAGGCCCCCGCCCCTGACAGCCTGGAGCCGGCCGACCGCTGGATTATGAGCCGGTTCGCCCGGACGGCACAGGCGGTCACGGACGACCTGGATGCCTACGAGCTGGGCGAGGCGGCCCGGGAGCTTTACGATTTTACCTGGGACGAGTTTTGCGACTGGTACATCGAGCTGGCGAAGCCGCGCCTCTACCGCGGCACGCCCGCGGAACAGGCGACGGCGCGGTGGGTGCTGTCGACCGTCCTGCGCGGGACGCTGGAACTCCTGCACCCCTTCTTGCCCTTCATCACGGAAGAGATCTGGCAGCACCTGCCTCATAAAGGCGAGACCATCATGCGCTCCCCCTGGCCGGCGCCGCCCCGGGAATGGGTTGACCCGGAAAGCGAGGAGCGGGCGGGGCTGATGATCGAAGCCGTGCGGGCGGTCCGCAGCCTGCGCGCCGAGATGAACGTGCCGCCGGGGAAGAAGGCGGAGATCATCCTCGTCGCCCCGGATGGGCCGATCCTCGAAGCCCTTGCCGCCCAGGCCCGGTATATCGGTGAACTGGCCGGCGGCGAGGCGCGCGTGACGGCCCGCCTGGAGCAAAAACCCGCCCAGGCGGCCCAGGCCGTAGCGCGGGGCGTGGAGATTTACCTGCCCCTGGCGGGGCTGATTGACATCCCCCAGGAAATCGCCCGCCTGCGCAAGGAACTGGCGACGGCCGAAAAGGAACTGGCCCGGGTGGAGGCTAAGCTGGGTAACCAAGGCTTTCTGTCCAAGGCCCCGGCGGACGTGGTGGAGAAAGAACGCGGCAAGCGGGCCGAGTGGGCGGCGAAGAAGGAGGCCGTCGCAGCCCGCCTGGCAATGCTCGAAGGGGCGTAGATCGACCTTTGTGCGATAAGCGGCAAGACATTCGGAGAAAACCTGAAGGGGCGGACCTCGGTGTCCGCCCGTATCTTTCCGAAGCACGCGCCACGGCGCAGCCGCGTCCCTGCGCGGAAAGAGGCCTTGACGCCATGATTGCACAGGTCCAGGCTCTCACCGGGACCCACTTCGCCCTCGGGCTGGGGCGTGTGCGACGCCTGCTGGCGCGCCTCGGAGATCCCCACCAAGGAAGGCGTTTTGTCCACGTCGGCGGCACGAATGGCAAGGGCTCGGTGACGGCCATGCTGGAGAACATCCTGCGGACGGCCGGCTACCGGGTCGGAGCCTTCATTTCCCCGCACCTGCAGTCCTACACCGAACGATACCGGATCGACGGCCGGCCTGTGGCGCCGGAGGAACTGGCCGCCCTGCTGGAAGGGCTGTTGCCGCACCTGGAGGCCCTGGCAGCGGAATGCGCCGCGCCCACCGAGTTCGAGGCGCACACCGCGGCGGCGCTGAGCCTTTTCGCGGCGTACGCCCTGGACCTGGCCATCCTGGAGGTGGGGCTCGGCGGGCGGCTTGACGCCACCAATGTCATCCTGCCGGAGGTCACCGTCATCACCAACGTCAGCATCGACCACGTTGCCTACCTGGGCCGGACGGTGCGGGAGATCGCCGCCGAGAAGGCCGGGATCATCAAGGACGGGGTACCCCTGGTGACCGCCGCCGCCGGAGAGGCACTGGAGGTCGTGGCCGCCGCCTGCGAGGCGCGCCGTGCCCCCCTGATCCTCGTGGGACGGGACGTGACGTGGGAAGCAGGGGGTGCCGTCCAAACCGAAGGGGCGGGCCTCCGTGTCCGCCCGGGCCAGACCGTTACGCTTTACGGGCGCCTGCAGACGTACCGGGACCTGTACATCCCCCTCCGGGGCCCTCACCAGCAGGCCAATGCCGCCTGCGCCGTGGCCGCAGCCGAGGTGCTGGCCGAACGCGGCTGGGACCGGATCACCCCCGATGCCGTGCGCACCGGCCTGGCCGAGACCCGCTGGCCCGGCCGCTTCGAGGTCTTCCCCGGTCGCCCGGCCGTCATCCTGGACGGAGCCCACAATGCCGCCGGTGCGGCCGCCTTGGCCGAGACCTTGCGGCTCCATAACCCGGTCGGTTGCTTCGTCTTCGTGCTGGGCATTCTGGATGACAAGGAAAGGGCGACGATGGTCCGCCTCCTGGCCCCCCTGGCCGTCGCCGTGGTCGTCACCCGTCCGCCGGGGCCGCGGGCCGAGGGCTGGCGTGAACTGGCATCCATCCTCAGGCAAACCGGCGTCGTCCGGGTGGAGGTCGAGGAAGAGCCCCGCACCGCCCTGGATCGGGCCCGGGGACTGGCCGGGCCGGACGGCACGGTGGTCGTCGCCGGGTCGCTCTATCTGGTAGGCGCCCTGCGCTCCCGGTTGAGGTGAACGGTTATGCATCTGACTCCGGATGAACTGGCGGCAAGGGCGGAAGAGGCCGGGTCCCTTCTCTCCGAATGCTGCCTTTGCGGACACGAATGCCGCATTGACCGCCTCGGCGGAGAAAAGGGGGTCTGCGGTGCCGGGGATCTGGCGGTCATCAGCGGCTACGGCCCACACTTCGGCGAAGAAAGCGTACTCGTGGGCACCGGGGGCTCCGGGACGATATTCTTCAGCCGCTGCAACCTGCGCTGCGTCTTCTGCCAGAACTGGGAGATCAGCGCCCTGGGCGAGGGCGACCCGGTCACCCCCGAAGAGCTGGCGGAAATCATGCTTGACCTGCAGCGCCAGGGCTGCCATAACATTAACCTCGTTTCCCCGACACACTACGTCCCGCAGATTCTCGAAGCCCTCTCTCTGGCCGCCGGTAAGGGGTTGGACCTGCCCATCGTCTACAACACCGGAGGCTACGACCATCTGGATACCCTGAAGGTCCTGGACGGCGTGATAGCCATCTATATGCCCGATATCAAGTTCGGCGACGATGAGACGGCCCGGCGTTACACAGGGGTAAAGGATTACTTTACCGTGGCCAAAAAGGCCGTGAAAGAGATGCACCGGCAGGTCGGCGACCTGGTCGTCGACGAGCACGGTATCGCCGTAAGGGGCCTCCTCGTGCGGCACCTGGTGCTGCCGAACGGGCTGGCCGGCACGGAAACGGTAATGGAGTTCCTGGCGAACGAAGTCTCCCCGCGGACCTACATCAACATCATGGACCAGTATTATCCCGCCTATTTCGCCCACCGCTATCCCGAACTCTCCCGCCGCGTCACCGGGGCCGAGTACCTGGAAGCCCTGCGGGCGACCAGAAAGGCAAGTCCTCATTTCCGCCTGGCGGATTAGCGGAAGGCAAGAAGAAGACATCTTTCCTTCATAATTCTACCTCTCATGTTGAAAAACTAGGGATGACCCCGTAACGGCATGACTGTGAGGGGGTGTCGAGTGCTCGAGGACGGACGCATTTCAGCGTGGCAGGCGACCGGTCTCCTGATCAGCACCGTTCTGGCCACGGCGGTCCTCTTTGTCCCGGCGGTCACGGCCGCCGCGGCCGGGCGCGACGCCTGGCTCGCCCTTCTCCCCGCCGCCCTGCTGGGCGGCGGGATCGGGTGGCTGGCGGCCCGCCTTGCCCTGCGTTTCCCCGGGGAGACGGTGATCCGGTTCGCCCCGCGGCTCCTGGGGCGTATTCCGGGGAAGGTCGTCGGTTTCCTTTTCGTCTTCTACTTCTTCTGGGCGGGCTATGTCATCCTGGCCGAGTTCCACGTCCTGCTGGGCGCGGCCTACCTCCCGCGCACACCCGCCGTCGTGCACATGGGCGTGCTGGTGCTCCTGGCCGCCTTCATGGTCTCCCGCGGCCTGGAGATCTACGCCCGGGTGAACGACCTCATCCTGCCCGTCCTCCTCCTGGCCGCCCTGCTCGTCTTCCTGTTCACCGCCAAGGATATCCAGGTGACCTATTTTCAACCCCTCCTGGAAAACGGCCCGCTCCCCGTCCTGCGGGCGGCGCTCACCCCGGGCGGCTGGCTGGCGGAGACGGCGGTGATCCTGATGCTGCTGCCGTACATCACCTGCACCGAACAGCGCCGCGCCGCGCGGGCGGTCCTCCTCGCGGCGGCCGTCCTGACGGTAGTTTTGGTGCTGGTACTCGTGGCCACCCTGGGTAACTTCGGAGCCGGCCCGACCGCAGACGTGCTCTTCCCGACCTTCATGCTCATCCGGCAGGTGCATTTCGAGACCCTGCCGGTCTTCGAGCGCCAGGACCCGGTCTTCATGCTCATCTGGATTGCGGGGATGCTGGTCAAGGTCGGGGCCTTCTTCTACGCCGGCCTGCTGGCGCTTGGGCAATGGCTCGGCCTTGCCGATTACCGTCCCCTGGTCCTTCCCCTGGGCGTCCTGCTGGTCGCCCTGGCCGTGCAGGGCTTCCCGAACGTGGTCTACCTGGTGCGTTACGTTACCGAGACGGTGCCTGTCTTCCTTCTGCTGGTCAACGGCGGCCTGACGGCGGTGCTTTGGCTGGCCGCGGCGCTGCGGCGTGGCAAACGACCGTCATAAACGCGAGCGGCGCGTTGAAGAATATGCAAAGACAGGGTGATGGTGGGACGGCGGGAGAGCCGTACCACGGGAGAGGCGGACTACGGAGAGGCAGGAGGAACGCTCTTGGCAAGGGAAGAGGGACAGATCTCGGCCTTCCAGGCCATGAACTACGAGATCAGCATCGTACTGGCCACGGCCATCCTCTTCGTGCCGGCGATCACGGCGCAGTTTGCCCGGCAGGACGCCTGGCTTTCCCTTCTCCTGGCCGCGGCCTTCGGCGCGCTGGTGACCTACCTGGCGGTACGGCTCGCCCTGTGCTTTCCCGGAGAGACGGTGGTCCAGTACGCGCCGCGGGTGCTCGGGCGTGTTATTGGCAAGACGGTCGCTTTCATTTACGTTTTCTACTACTTCTTTGTGGCCTATTTCGTGCAGCGGGAGTTCGCCGAGCTGATGAACGCCGCCTACCTGCCCCGTACCCCGATGGTCGTGGTCATCGGTGTGCTGACCCTGCTGGCCGTCTATGCCCTTTTCCAGGGCCTGGAGGTCCTCTGCCGGGTGAATACCGTTGTCCTGTGGAGCGTGCTGGCGGCGATCCTGCTGATCGTCACCATGGCCGCCAAGGAACTCCGGCTGGATCCCTTCCAGCCGGTGTTTGAAAACGGTCCCGGGCCGGTGATCCTCGGCGCGGTCGCCCCCGGTTCCTGGTTCGGGGAGACGGCGGTGATCCTGATGCTGATGCCCTTCATCGGCCGGGTCGACCGGCCCCGGATGGTGAAGTTCAACTTGCTCGCGGTGCTGATCCTGTTCGTTGTCCTAGAGCTGATCGTCGTCGCCGCCGTGGGAAGCCTCGGCCCCGCCCAGACGGCGGTCAAGCTCTTCCCGACCCTCTCCCTCGTGCGGCACATCGACATCCCGTCCCTGCCGATCTTCTCGCGCCAGGACGCCGTCTTCACCATCTTCTGGGTAGGGGGGATGCTCTTCAAGCTGGCCACCTTCTTCTATGCCGGCGCGCTGGGGCTGGCCCAATGGCTGGGCCTTAAGGACTATCGCCCCCTGCTTCTCCCCCTGGCCGTCATCCTGACCGTCCTCGCCATCCAGTCCTGGGCCGACGTCACGGAACTGAGGTCCTTCTCGGCCGAGGTCTTTCCCTTCGCTATCACCTTCGTGCAGTTCATCCTCACCGGACTGCTGCTGCTGGCGGCCGTGGCCCGGCGCGCGGCGGGGGAGCCCGGGAAAGGAGAAGAGACGTAGTATGGGCGAAAGAGACCGGCGGCTGATCGTCCGCCGCCTGAGCGAGATGCTGGTCCGGGCGCGGGCGAAGCGGGAGGCCGCGGGGGAAAAGGCGCCGGGGCCGGGAGAGGGCGCGCTGCCCGTTGCGGGCCCTGCCGGCGACGCCCCGGCCCGGGACGCCGTGAACCCGGCCGTCCGTGTGCCCGAACTGGAAGGGGTGCCGCTGGCGGCATCCCTGGACGAAAACGTCGAGGTCCTGCACCGCGTCTTCCGGCACAACCCCGGCTTCGTTACCCGGGAGTTCCTGGTCGCCGGGGAGACGCGGGCGGCCGTAACCTTCATCGAGGGGCTGATCGACCGCAACCTGGTCAGCAAGACCGTCCTGAAACCCCTAATGCAGTACGACGGGTCTTGGCCCCGGAAAGGAAGTCTCCTGGATACCCTCCGCATGGCGGCCCTAACCGCCGCCCCGGTGCGCACAAGACAAACGCTCGGGGACGTGGCCCGTGACGTGCTGGAAGGGTGCGCGGTCGTCCTCCTGGACGGGGAGCCCCGCGCCCTGGCTGTGGAGAGCACCGGCTTCCCGACGCGCTCGGTCGAGGAGCCGGTCAGCGAGAGCGTGGTCCGCGGGCCGCGGGAGGGTTTCACCGAGTCCCTGGCGCAGAACCTGACCCTGGTGCAGCGCCGCCTGAAGACCCCGAACCTGGCGGTCGTCAATTACTTCCTGGGACGTGAAACCCGTACGCATGTGTCCGTGCTCTACCTCAAGGGGCTGGCCAACCCGGAGCACGTGGCGGAGCTTGACCGCCGGCTTTCACGGATCGGCCGGGACATCGACGGGGTGCTGGAAAGCTCCAATATCGAGGAAATGATCGCCGACCAGCCGCTCTCCCCCTTCCCCCAGGCGATGAACACCGAGCGCCCCGACCGGGTGGCTGCCGCCCTGCTGGAGGGCCGGATCGCCATCCTGGTCGAGAACACGCCTTTCGCCCTGGTCGTGCCCTTCGAGTTCATGGCCCTCATGCAGTCTGCGGAGGACTACTACCAGAACTACTGGTTCGCCACAGCGGTCCGCATCCTGCGCTATGTCGCCCTGGCCATCGCCCTGGTCGGACCGGCGGTCTACGTGGCCATCACCACCTTCCACCAGGAGATGATCCCGGAGCGATTGCTCGTGCAGGTCGTGGCCGCACGCCAGGGGATACCCTTCCCGGCGGTGATCGAGATGCTGCTCATCGACTACGCTTTCGAGATCCTGCGGGAGGCCGGGATCAGACTGCCCCGGCCGGTGGGCCAGGCGGTCTCCATCGTCGGGGCGCTGGTCATCGGCCAGGCGGCGATCCAGGCCGGCCTGACCTCGCCCCTGGCGGTCATCATCGTGGCCCTCACGGGAATCGCCTCCTTTACGTTGCCGGCGTTTTCCCTGGCCTTTTCCGTGCGGGTGATCCGTTTCCCCATGACCATCCTGGGCGGCATCCTGGGTCTCTACGGAGTCATCGCCGGGGTCCTGGCCATCATCATCCACCTGGCCGGGCTGAGGACGTTGGGCCTGCCCTACCTCGGGGGCTTCACCCCCCTGCACGTCTCCGACCTGGACGACAGCGTCGTCCGCTACCCCTGGTGGGCCATGCGCACCAGGCCGCACGAGCTGGCGAAGCGCAACCCGCGACGCCTGCGGCGGGGGCTGAAACCCCGGCCCGAGCCGTAGCGAGGAAAGGATGGAAGGAAAAAAGATGGGACGTGGACATCCCCCGGTCTTCGGGGAGAAAACTGTAGGGGCGGATCTCCGCGTCCGCCCGTGTTTAGGCGGTCTTCCGCGGCTCTTCGTGACGGTGGCGGTTGTGCTCCTGATGACGGTGGTTGCGACGGGGTGCTGGGACAAAAGGGAGGCCGAGGACCTGGGCTACGTACGGTCGACGGCGCTGGACCGCGCCCCGGGCGGTAAGGTGCGCCTGCTCGTCCAGGTGCCCAGCCCGCGGGCCATCGGCGGGGGCGGGATGGCGGCGATCACCCCCGCCGCCAGCATCGCCTCCAAGCCCTACCGGAACTTCGAAGCCGACGGGGCGACGGTCTTCGACGCCATCCGGCAACTGGCCCTGCAGTCCCCGCGGCGGCTGTTCTGGGCGCAGAACGGGACGGTCATCTTTACGGAGGACCTGGCGCGGCAGGGGATCGCCCGGCACTTGGACTTTTTCGAACGGAGTATGGAGATCCGCCGGCGTCTGAACCACGTCCTGGTAACGCCCAGCGAACCGAACATTCTGCTGGACATCCCCGCGCCGCATGAAACCAACCCCTCGGGGCGCATCGAGCGGATCATCGAACAGGAGCGGCAGTCCTCGCGCTTTGCGGTGGTCAACCTTTCGGATTTCCTTGAAATGCTGGCCACCGAGGGGCAGGACGTCTACTGCGGGGTGGTGCGCGCGCGGCGCAATCCCGCCTTCCCGGGGCGGGTGCAGGACCCGAACGCGCCGGAGCCCGGGCTGACCCTGCAATTGAGCGGCGCCGCGGCCTTCCGCGGCGATCGTTTCGCCGGCTACCTCACCGAGCGCGAGACACGCGGTCTCCTATGGGCGCAAAACCGGCTGCTGGGAGGGGCGGTCACCGTCCCGGCGCCGGACGGCCGGAGCCGGGTGACACTGGAGATCGTGCGCGGCAAGGGGCGCATCGTCCCTGCCATCGAGGACGGGCGGCTCACCGCGACGGTGAAGGTCACGGGGGTGGAGGCTGACGTCGCCCAGAGCGAGGGCGCCCTGGACCTGTCGCGCCCGGAGACGGTCCGCGCTCTGGACCGCGCCCTTTCGCAGGCCATCGAGGGGGAGGTCCTGGCCGCGGCCGTGCGAGCGCAGGAACTCGGGGCGGACGTTCTCGGGGTGGGGGCGGCCTTCCACCGGAAGTTCCCGCGCCAGTGGCGGGAGATGAAGGCCGACTGGGCGGAGATCTTCCCCACGGTGGAGGTCACGGCGCGCGCCGAGGCGGCCGTCCGGCGAACAGGTCTGATCGAAAAGGGCGTAACGATCAAAGACTGAGACAGGCCGCGGGCCACGGCTCATCCCGAAATAGAGCGCGGGCACCGGCCGGGCGCGGCGGCAAGGCCCGGGCACAGCCATACATTTCCCCGAGTGAGGTGTTATCGTTGAGCATCTTCCTCCTATCCCTGCTCTTCATCGTCATCATCACCGTCGAGGTGCCCAGGCTCCTGCGGCAGAGGATGTACCGGGAACTTTGGGCCTTCGGCGGGGTTACCCTGCTGGCGATGGTTTGGAGCTTCGGGGTGGCGCTGAAGCTCCCGGTCCCGAATGTCACGAAGGGCATCGAGGCCGTGGTCCGCCCGGTCTTCCTGGCCTTCGAGCGTTTGCTGACCCCGTGAGGTCCCTTGGTTCGAAGCCATCGACGGCACCGCGCAAAGGCCCGGTGCCGTTTACTTTGGCGGTGCAGCGACGAATGATAGTTGATTGAAGGTGGGATACTGTACCATGTATAGCTATACATGGCAGGAGGCTTTTGATGGTACGCGAAGAAGGGCGGATTTCGGCCTTCCAGGCCATGAATTACGAGATCAGCATTGTCCTGGCGACGGCGATCCTCTTCGTTCCCGCCATCACCGCCCAGTACGCCCGCCAGGACGCATGGCTTTCTCTGATCGTGGCCGGGGTCTTCGGGATACTGGTCACGTACATGGCGGTGCGCCTGGCCCAGCGCTTCCCGCGGGAGACCGTCGTCCAGTACGCCCCCCGGGTGCTCGGGCCGGTGGTCGGCAAGGCGGTCGCCTTCGTCTACGTTTTCTACTACCTTTTCGTTGCTTACTTCGTGCAGCGCGAGTTCTCGGAGCTGATGAACACGGCGTACCTCCTCAAGACGCCGCCGATCGTGATCATCGCTCTGCTGACGCTGCTGGCCGTCTATGTACTTTACCAGGGCCTGGAGGTCCTCTGCCGGGTGAACACCGTTGTCCTCTGGAGCATCCTGGCGTCCATCGTCCTCATCGTCGCCCTCGGGGCGAAGGAGATCCGGCTGGACGCTTTTCAGCCGGTGTTGGAGCACGGCGCCGGGCCGGTGGTGCTCGGGGCGGTCGCGCCCGGCTCCTGGTTCGGGGAGACGGCGGTCGTCCTGATGCTGATGCCCTTCATCAGTTCGGCTGAACAGCCCCGCATGGTGAGGTTCAACCTCCTGGCGGTCCTGGTCCTCTTCCTGGTTATGGAGATGATCGTCGTGGCCTCCATCGGACGGTTCGGCATCGAGCAGGCCGCCACCAAGGTCTTTCCGACCCTTTCGCTGGCGCGGCACATCACTGTTCCGGCGCTGCCCATCGTTGAACGCCAGGACCCCGTCTTCATGATTTTCTGGGTGGCGGGGATGCTCTTCAAGCTGGCCACTTTCTTTTACGCGGGTACACTGGCCCTGGCCCAGTGGCTTAACCTGAAGGACTACCGTCCCCTGGTCTTGCCCGTGGCGGTCATCATCTCAGTCCTGGCCATGCAGTCCTGGACGGGCATCGTCGAACTGAAGTCCTTTTCGGCGGAGGTTTTTCCCCTGGCCATCACCTTCGTCCAGTTCCTGCTCACCGGCCTCATCCTGGCGGCGGCCCTGGTCCGGGGCACGGCCCCGGAGCCGGAGACGGGAGGGGGTGCGAAGGGTGTCGGAAGGTAAACGGCGGCGGTTCGTCCGCCGGCTGAGCGAGATGCTTCGCCGCATGGGTCAAGCCGCCGGCGGGCGTCGGGCGCCGCAGGCGACGGGCGGCGTGAAGGACTTCTGTGACCTTAAGGAACTGGAAAAAGTGCCGCTCACGGTGTCCCTCGACGAGAACCTGGCGATGCTGCGCCGCGTTCTCGGAGACAGCCCCGGCTTCAACGTGCGGGAACTGCTGGTGGCCGGAGAGAGGCGCGCAGCTTTGCTGTTCATCGAGGGTTTGGTCAACCGGCAACTGGTAACCGTCGGCATCTTGCGGCCCCTGATGGGCATGGACCGTAAATCCTACCCGTCTTCCGGGAGTGGCCGTCTCCTGGACGCCGTCCGGGCGACCGCCGTCGCTGTCGCCCCGACACGCGAATGCCGGTCGGCCGGCCAGGTGGTCCGTGACGTGCTGGACAGCGCCGCGGTGGTTCTCCTGGACGGGGAGCCCCGGGCTCTGACCGTGGAGGTCACCGGGTTCCCCACCCGGTCCATCGAGGAGCCGGTGAGCGAGACCGCGGTCCGCGGCCCGCGGGACGGCTTCACCGAGTCCCTGGCCCAGAACCTGACCATGATCCAGCGCCGGCTCAAGACCCCCAACCTGGCCGTGGAGAACCACTTCCTGGGTCGGGAAACCCATACCCAGGTGGCGGTGCTCTACCTCAAGGGGCGCGCCGACCCGAAACGCGTGGCGGAACTGCGCCGGCGCCTGGAGCGGATCGGCGACCATGTGGACGCCGTACTGGAAAGCTCCTACATCGAGGAAATGATCGCCGACCAGCCGCTCTCTCCCTTCCCCCAGGCGATGAACACCGAGCGCCCCGACCGGGTGGCCGCCGCCCTACTGGAGGGCCGGATCGCCATCCTGGTCGAGAACACGCCTTTCGCCCTGGTCGTGCCCTTCGAGTTCATGGCCCTCATGCAGTCAGCGGAGGATTACTACCAGAACTACTGGTTCGGCTCAGCCATCCGTGTTCTCCGCTACATCTCCCTGGCCATCGCCCTGGTGGGGCCCGCGATCTACGTGGCCATCACCACCTTCCACCAGGAGATGATCCCGGAGCGATTGCTCGTGCAGGTCGTTGCCGCGCGCCAGGGGATACCCTTCCCGGCGGTCATCGAGATGCTGCTCATCGACTACGCCTTCGAGATCCTGCGGGAGGCCGGCATCCGGCTGCCGCGCCCGGTGGGCCAGGCGGTCTCCATCGTCGGGGCGCTGGTCATCGGCCAGGCGGCTATCCAGGCCGGCCTGACCTCGCCCCTGGCGGTCATCATCGTGGCCCTCACGGGGATTGCATCCTTCGCCGTGCCGGCCTTTTCCCTGGCCTTCGCGATACGCTTCATCCGTTTCCCGTTGACTATCCTGGGCGGGGTCTTCGGGTTGTACGGGGTCATCATCGGGGTGCTGGCCGTCATCATTCACCTGGCCGGGCTGCGCACACTGGGCGTACCCTACCTGGCGGGTTTTACGCCCCTGCACGTCTCCGACCTGAAGGACAGTGCCGTCCGTTTTCCGTGGTGGGCCATGCGCCGCCGGCCGCACGAACTGTCCAAGGACGACCCGCGCCGGCAGGGTCCGGGCCTGAAGCCCGGGCCGGAGGCATAGGGGGGAGGTGGACGACAAGGATATGAGGCATGTGCATCCGCCGGACGCCGTCCGCCCAAAAACCGTAAAGGCCGATACCTCCGACGGCACGCGGCCCGCACCCCGTTTACTCCTTGTGCTCGCGGTCCTGCTCCTGGCCGGCGGGCTTGCCGCCGGGTGCTGGGACAAGAGGGAGGCCGAGGACCTGGCCTACGTGCGGGCGACGGTGGTCGACTGTGGACCGGAAGGGGGTGTCCGCATACTCGCCCAGGTGCCCAACCCCCGCGCCATCGGCGGCGGCATAATGGCGGCGATCACTCCCGGCGTGAGTGTCGCCTCGAAACCCTACCGCAATTATGTGGCTGACGGGAGAACGATCTTCGAGGCCATCCGGCGGATGTCCCTCGCCTCCCCGCGGCGGTTGTTCTGGGGGCAGAACGCGCTGGTCGTCTTCTGCGAGGGAATGGCGCGCGAGGGTCTCGCGCCGCACCTGGATTTTTTCGAGCGTAGCCAGGAGATCCGCCGGCGTCTGGTCAGCATTCTGATCACCCCGAGCGATCCCTACCGGCTGTTCGACATCCCCGGCACGCACGAGCCGGCTCCGGCGGGCCGTATCGAGCGCATCATTGAGCATGAGGAACTGTCCTCGCGCTTCGCGGTGGTCAGCCTGAGCGAGTTCTTCAGGATGCTGGCCGCCGAGGGGCAGGAGGCTTACTGCGGCGTGGTGCGGATGCGGCCCAACCCGGCCCGCCCCTCCACGGCGCAGCAGCCCGAGGCGCCCGAACCCGACCCGGTCCTGGAACTGAGCGGCGCGGCGGCCTTCCGGGGTGACCGGCTCGCCGGCTACCTGGACGAGAGGGAGACACGCGGCCTGCTCTGGGTGAGGAATAAGGTGCGCGGAGGGGAGGTCACCGCTCCCGGCCCTTCGGGCGGTTATGTCACCCTGGAGGTCGGACCTGGAAAGGCGCGGATCATTCCCGCCATCCGGGAGGGGCGTCTCCTGGCGACGCTGGAGGTGAAGGGGGTGGATGCGCTCGTCGCTGAGAGCGAAAGTCCGCTGGATCTGACCCGCCCGGAAGCGGTGCGCGCCCTGGAAAAGGCGCTGGTCCGGGGAATCGAGGATGATATGCTGGCTGCGGCCGCCCGGGCGCAGACCCTGGGCTCCGACGTGCTCGGCGTGGGGGCGGCCTTTCACCGGAAGTATCCGGATGAATGGCGGGAGATGAAGGAGAACTGGCCGGAGATCTTCCCCACCGTCGAGATCACGGCGCATGCCGAGGCCAGCATCCGGCGCACGGGCTTCATCGAACGGGGGATGACGATCAAGAACTAGCGCGGGGGCCGCGGTGCGCCGCCGTTTCCGGCTAGCGGCTGTTGCCGCTCTCGTGAGTCATCTTCCCCCCGGGGGTCTCATAAGCTTTGCATGTCGGGGCCGGCGCCGGCGGGGCGGCGCCTTTACCGGACCCCGGGGGAGAGGATGCTGTGGCTTTTCTAATGCTGCCCGCGGCCCTGGCGGTTATTCTGCTGGGGGCGCGTTTTTTCACCAACGGAGTGGAGTGGCTCGGCCTGCGCCTCGGCCTGGCGCGGGGAGCCGTCGGGAGCGTACTGGCCGCCATTGGAACCGCCCTGCCCGAGACGATGATCCCGGTGGTGGCCATCGTCCTCGGCCGGGGGGAGGACGCGGCGCAGGAGGTAGGGGTGGGGGCCATCCTCGGCGCGCCCTTTATGCTCAGCACCATGGGCTTCATTCTGGCCGGCCTGTCGGCGGTGATCCTGTTCCGCCGCGGCCGCGGGGGCCGGCTGACACCGCAGCCGGCGCTGACGCGGCGGGACCTGGGGTTTTTCCTCGGGACCTACCTGCTGGCGATCGGGTCGGCTTTTCTTCCCGGGGGCACCCGCACCTACGTCGTGTACGCCCTGCTCGGAGCCTATGTGATGTTCCTCGCGCGCGCCCTGACCCAGGGGGAGCCGGTAGGGGAAGGGGGGAACGGGGAGGGCCCGGGCCCTCTTCTCGTCGCACCGCGCCTGGCCGTCCCCCCCCTCTGGCTGATCCTGGGGCAGGTGATCGCCGCCTTTCTCATCGTTATGGGGGGGGCCAAGGTTTTCGTCAACAGCGTGGCCGACATGGCGTCCGGCTTCGGGGTGGCGCCGCTCGTCTTTTCCATGCTCGTGGCGCCCGTGGCGACGGAGTTGCCGGAGCTGTGCAACAGCGTGATCTGGATCCGCGAGCGGAAGGATACCCTGGCCCTGGGCAACATCACGGGAGCGATGGTCTTTCAGGGCTCCATCGTCCCGTGTGTCGGGATCGCCTTCACCAACTGGGAACTGACCCCGGCCGCCATGGCCAGCGCCGGCCTGGCTGTCATCTCGGCGTTCCTGGCCTACTGGTTCATCGGGCGGCGGGGTTACCTCAACGGTTGGCTCCTGATCGGAACGGGAGCTTTATTCTACGGGCTCTTCGTGGCCGCGGTGACCACGGGGCGGTTGGCCTAACAGGGAGCTTGTCAAAGGCTTTCCCCGAATGCTACACTGAAGGGGTACAAACTGCCGTTTATTCGGGGGTTTTCGCAGAATGAAAGGAGCGTCACGGGGGCCCAAGAGCGTCTGGGTGTTGATCATTCTCCTCATCCTGGGGGGGCTGGCGGGCAGCCTCCTGGGACAGATCCTGGGACCCACTCTCCCCATACTGAAGGCCGGGACAAGCATCGGCCTGCGGCCGGGGGTCCTGGACCTCCACTTTATGACCATCACCTTCGGCTTTTCCGTTTCGGTCGGGCCCCTGACGCTGCTGGGGTTCGTCCTGGGCTACTTCATTTATGCCAGAGCGTAAACCGGTTCTCTTTTCTCCGCTGATCCTGGCTTCCTCTTCCCCTAGGAGGAGGGAGCTTCTAAAGGGCCTGGGCCTGGACTTTACCGTGTTCGCCTGTGACGTGGACGAGTCCATTGACGCAGGGGGCGCTCCCGCCCCGCAGGTGGAGGCCCTGGCGCTTCGAAAGGCGCGCGCCGTGGCGGGGCGCCTGGACTGCGGTCTCGTGATCGGCGCCGACACCGTCGTCGTCCTGGGGGGCCGCATCCTGGGCAAACCCGCCGACGCCCGGGAGGCGGCGGCCATGCTCCGGGACCTCGAGGGGGCGAGCCACGAGGTGTATACAGGGGTGGCCGTTGTCGAGGCCGGCAGCGGCCGGGCGGTGGTGGACCACGAACGGACCGTCGTGCGCTTCAGGTCCCTGACGGAGGCCGAGATCGCCGCCTACGTTGCCACAGGGGAGCCGCTGGATAAGGCGGGGGCGTATGGTATCCAGGGGATCGGCGCCTTCCTCGTTGCCGGGATCGAGGGTTGTTACACCAATGTTGTCGGCCTGCCTCTGGGGCGTCTGACCGAGCTTTTGCGGGTCTTCGGCTGTGACCTTTTGGCCCGGGCGGCGCGGGTAAAAGAGCCCGGCTAGACCCTTGCCGCAAAATGCGATACCATGGAGACGTCCTGATGACGACGACCGACGACTGACGATGGGATGAGGAGGCGGGTCGTCTGTCCGTTAGTTACCGTCTGACGATGAAGGACCTGCCGGAGGAACTCCGGCCCCGGGAACGCCTGCAGCGGCATGGGGCGGAAGCGCTCTCGGAAGCGGAACTCCTGGCCATCCTTCTCCGTACCGGCACCAGTCAGGTCAGTGCCCTGGACCTGGCGGGGGAATTGCTGGCCCGCTTCGAGGGACTGCGGGGGCTCCTCGCCGCCGGCCTGGATGAACTGGCCGCGGTCAGGGGAATGGGGCCCGCCAAGGCCGCCCAGGTAAAGGCGGCGCTTGAGCTGGCGCGACGGCTGGCCGCATCCCGGCAGGCGGCACGGCCGGTGGTACGTACCCCGGACGACGCGGCGGCGGTGGTGATGGAGGAGTTCCGGCACCTGGACCGCGAGCACTTCGCGGCGCTGGTTCTGAACACCAAGAACCAGGTGCTGGCCGTGGAGCGGGTGGCGGTGGGGACGTTGAACACCACCACGGTACACCCGCGGGAAGTGTTTAAATGCGCCGTCCGGCGGAGTGCCGCAGCCCTGATCCTGGTCCACAACCACCCAAGCGGTGATCCAACACCCAGCCGGCAGGACCTGGAGTTGACCAAAAGGCTGGCTGCGGCGGGGGATGTGATGGGCATCTCCATCCTGGATCATCTGATCATCGGGGATAATAGATATACAAGCCTGAAGGCGGAAGGCCACCTCTAACTCTGCCGGGCGAAGGCCTTGGAAAGGAGCCGTCAGTTGCGAATGGGTATTTTCTCCAGAGACATGGGTATTGACCTGGGGACCGCCAACACCCTGGTTTACGTGCGGGGAAAAGGGATCGTCATGCGCGAGCCGTCGGTGGTCGCCATCCAGAAAGATACCGGGCAGGTACTGGCCGTGGGCGAGGAAGCCAAGCAGATGATCGGCCGTACGCCGGGGAACATTGTGGCCATCAGACCGATGAAGGACGGCGTGATCGCCGATTTTGACACCACGCAGAGCATGATCAAGTATTTCATCAGCAAGGCGCTGCGCGGGAAAACCTTCCTTATCAAGCCGCGGGTCGTGATCGGCGTGCCTTCCGGGGTGACGGCCGTCGAGGAACGCGCCGTCCGCGAGGCCGCCCTGCAGGCCGGGGCGCGCGAGGCCTATCTGATCGAAGAGCCGATGGCCGCCGCTATCGGGGCCGGACTGCCGGTCCACGAGCCGACGGGGAACATGATCGTCGACGTGGGCGGCGGGACGACGGAGGTCGCCGTGATCTCCCTCGGGGGGATCGTGACCAGCCGTTCGATCCGCGTCGCCGGCGACGAGATGGATGAGGCCATCATCCAGCACATCAAGCGCAGCTACAACCTGATGATCGGCGAGAGAACCGCCGAAGAGATCAAGATCAAAATCGGCACGGCCTACCCGCCGGATGTCAACGACACAGAGGACGTCCGCGGGAGGGACCTGGTTACCGGCCTGCCGAAGACGGTTACGGTGACGTCTGAAGAGATCTACCGCGCTCTTTCAGAGCCGGTGGCCGCCATTCTGGACGCCATCCGGCAGACCCTGGAGCGTACGCCGCCGGAACTGGCCTCGGACATCATGGACCGCGGCATTGTCATGGCCGGCGGCGGGGCCCTGCTGCGCGGTCTGGACCGCCTGGTCAGCGAGGAGACGCACATGCCCGTCCACCTGGCGGACGAGCCCCTGCTGGCCGTCGCCCACGGGGCGGGGCGGGTCCTGGAGAACATCGACATTCTGAAGAGGGTGCTCATCCAGCCTAAGAAGGTGATGTAGTGCGCCTTGCCTGGCTTAAGAAGGCCCTGGCCGCGGGAGTCCTGGTGGCCTGCCTGGTCGGAAGCATGTACGTCACCGCGCCGGAAGAAACGGCCCGTATCCCGCTCGGCGGGACATTTAAGGACGTCGTCGCTCCGATACAGGGCTGGGTGACCGCCGCCGGTAACGGGATGGCGAAGGCTCTGCGGACGGTCTTTTCTTTTGGCCACGCTGGCGAGATCGAGGCTCTCAAGGCCAAAATCGATGAACTGGAAGCCGAGATCAACCGCCTGCACGAGGTGGAACAGGAAAACGCCCGTCTGCGCGGGCTCCTGGCTTACCGGATCGAAGAAAGGGACGCCGCCGGCCGCATGCTACCGGCGCGCGTGATCGGCCGGGACCCGGGAAACTGGTTCGCCATGATCCGTGTTAACCGGGGGGCGGCGGACGGGGTGCGCCGCGATATGCCGGTGGTACTGCCGGCGGGGCTGGTCGGCCGCGCCTATGTCGTCGGCCAGCACACCACCGACGTTCTCCTGATCACCGACCCGCGCAGCGGCGTGGGGGGGCTGGTGCAGGAGACGCGGACGCCCGGAGTGGTTAAAGGCGTCTTCCAGGGGACGTCGGCCCTGCGGATGTCATACCTGAGCAAGGATGCCGATATTGAGAAGGGACAGATGGTGGTGACCTCGGGCCTGGGCGGGCTCTTCCCGAAGGGTATCCCCATCGGGCGCATTGCCGCCGTTGAGCGGGAGCCGTCCGGTCTGACGAAAACCGCGGACCTGGTGCCGGCGGTGGACTTTGAGCACCTGGAAGAAGTCCTTGTGGTCATCGAGCTGCCCGGAGTAAGGGGATAGGAGTTTGCAAACCTTCCTGCTGCTGGGGCTGCTGGGACTGGCCCTCTTGTTGCAGTCCACGGCTCTCGAGTTCGTACGCGTGGCCGGTATGAAGCCCGACCTGGTTATGGTCCTGGTCGTCTTCCACGCCATCCTGCGGGGCCCCCGGGAGGGGGCCTTTTTAGGTTTACTGGGCGGCCTGGCCGAGGACGTGCTGTCCGGTTTTTACCTCGGGATGAACGGTTTGAGCCGGGCCGTGGCCGGGTACCTGGTGGGCCTGCTTTCCACGCGGGTTTACCGGGAGAGCACGGTACTCGTGGCGGGGCTCACCATGCTTGTTTCCTGGGGGGCCGAGGGCCTTAACTACCTTCTGCTCCTTGCTTTGGGGGTCAGCATCCCCCCCGAGGCCGCTCTTTTGAACCTCATCTTCCCGATCGGGGTTTACAACGGGGCGGTGGCCCTGCTCTTTTACCGGGGTTACCAGCGCCTGGGCCTGCGCGGCTTCTTTGACCGCCCCGGCATGAATTAGAGGCCAATGCGAGGTAGGAGAACGTGGACAAGCGGAAGCATCTCCAGCGCAAGAGCAATGTCTTGATCGCCTTCATCGCCGTACTGTTTCTCGTTCTGCTGGGCCGCCTGGCCTACCTGCAGATCTACGAGACGGAGCACTACCGCACCCTGGCGCGGGAAAACAGCATGCGCCTGATCACCATTCCTGCCCCGCGGGGCGAGATTTTTGACCGCAACGGGAAAAAACTGGTCGGCAACCGCCCCCTGTACAGCGTGTCCCTGATCAATGTCGGTTTGAGCGACGAGGAACTAAATAGGGTAATTGACCGCCTGTCGGTCATCCTTGGCAAGGACCGTGTCGAGATCACCCGCCTGGTGGACGAGGGGGCCCTGCGGCGCTTCGAGCCCGTGCGGGTGGCCAAGGACGTTCCCCTGGATGTCGTGACCCGTATCGAGGAGGAACGCATGGAACTCAAGGGTGTCGTCATCGACACCACGCCGATGCGGGACTATCCCTACGGGAACCTCCTGGCGCACGTCCTCGGTTACATTCGGGAAATCTCCTCCGAACAGCTGGCCAAGTACCGTGACCGCGGCTACCGTCTTGGTGACATGTTCGGGCAGGCGGGGCTGGAAAACGCCTTTGAAAGCGAGTTGCGCGGGGAGCCGGGCGCTTACCAGCTTGAGGTCGACGCCTACGCGAACCCGGTGCGAAGCCTGGGCATCAAGAACCCGGTGCCGGGCGACAACCTGGTCCTGACCATCGACTTCGAGACCCAGAAGGCGGCCGAGGAGGCTCTGGCGCGTGTCATCGCCCAGGAACAGAAGATGGGTAACAAGGAATGCCGCGCCGGAGCGGCGGTGGCGATCAACGTGCGGACCGGGGATATACTGGCGATGGCGAGCTACCCGGCTTTCAACCCCGGCATGTTCGCCGGGGAGTTGTCGCCGCAGGTCGCCGAGCAGATCATCAATTCACCCGACCGCCTTTTCCTCAACCGTGCCATCCAGAGCGCCTATCCCCCGGGTTCGACCTTCAAGATGGTCGTGGCCGCGGCGGCCCTGGAAAGCGGAAAGGTTCACCCTGATTACACCATCTACGACCCGGGCTACTTCGTCCTGGGCCGCAGGTATACCGACTGGGTGAGCACCGGGCACGGGCGGGTCAACCTGGCCAGGGCGATCCAGGTTTCCTGCGACACCTACTTCTGGACGGTCGGCCGGATGGTCGGAAACGAGGCCATTTCCGACTGGGCCAAGCGTTTCGGCCTGGGCGAAAGAACCGGCCTGGGGCTCCCCGGCGAGGCGAAGGGCGTGGTCCCGACCCCCGCCTACAAGAAGGAACTCTACCAGGCCCTCCTGGACAGGAAGTACAAGCCGCAGTTCGCGGCTCTCGACGAAAAGTACGAAGCGCTGACCGCCATGGCGCCGGATGACAAAACGAAGCGGGAACTGGCCCGGCAGAAAGAGCGTGAGCGGGCGCGCATCCAGGCTGATTACGACCGCGACGCCTGGGAGTTGGAATGGCGTCCTTACGACACGCTGAACATGTCGATCGGTCAGGGCTACAACCTTTACACCCCTCTTCAACTGGCCAACTACATCGCCACCCTGGCGAACGGGGGCACGCGCTATAAGCCTTACCTGGTGAAGCAAGTGGTTTCCCCCGATGGCCGCGTGGTGCGCGAATTCAAGCCGGAGGCAGTCGGGCGCGACGGCCTTTCACCCGGCGCCCGCCAGGCCATTCTAAAGGGTATGCGGATGGTCACCCAGCCGGGCGGCACCGGCTACGGCCTCTTCAGGGATTTCCCCGTGGCGACGGCCGGGAAGACCGGGACGGCGGAAGTCTTCGGGCACCAGGCGCACGGCCTCTACGTCGCCTTCGCCCCGTTTGAGAAGCCCGATATCGCCGTTGCGGTCATTGTCGAGCACGGCCGCCACGGCAGCTCGACGGCGGGACTGGTGGCGCGGGACATGATCGCCGCCTACCTCCGCTTGCCGGTTAAGACGGAGACTGTCGTACCGGTGACGGAATAAGGGTCATAGACTGTCCGCATTCGGCAAAATAACAGGGAAAATCCAAGAGCTAATTTAGCAGGATTTGGGTACGCCTCGTTGAATTAACCAGAGCGAGGTGTAGATTGGGCGATGGCATTGCAATTATTCGACGGAGTAAACGAACCGCGGACAGTCGTTATGCAACGCACCTTACGTTCGGGTCAGTGCGTGCGCTTTAACGGCAATGTGGTCATCCTTGGGGACGTCAACCCGGGCGCCGAGGTTACGGCGGCGGGTAACGTGGTCGTTATGGGTGTCCTGCGGGGGATGGTCCATGCCGGCGCCACCGGGGATCCGAACGCGGTGGTTGTCGCCTTTCGGCTGCAACCTACCCAGTTGCGCATTGCAGATTATATCGCACGCTCACCGGACGGGGAGTTCGGCGGCCCCGAGCGGCCCGAAATCGCGCGCGTCAAAGACGGCACAGTAACCATCGAGGCCTTCCCGCCGGGCGGGGAGCGGCAAGGGTAAAATCTAGAAGGCCAAAGGGAGGAGCTAGAAGCCATGAGCGAAGTTATTGTCGTGACTTCGGGCAAGGGAGGGGTGGGCAAGACCACGGCCACGGCCAACATCGGCACCGGGCTTGCCGATCTGGGTCATAAAGTTTGCCTGGTGGACGCCGACACCGGGTTGCGCAATCTTGACGTCGTACTGGGGCTCGAGAACCGCATTGTTTACGACCTGACCGACGTCGTGAGCGGCAACTGCCGGCTGCGCCAGGCCATCATCAAGGACAAGCGGCTCGAAGGCCTGCACCTGCTCCCTACGGCCCAAACCAAGGACAAGTCGGCCGTCAACCCCGAACAGATGAAAGAGGTCTGCCGGGAACTTCGGGAACAGTTCGATTATGTGATCATCGACAGCCCCGCCGGGATCGAGCAGGGCTTTCGGAGTGCGATCGCCGGGGCGGACAGGGCCATTGTCGTAACGACGCCCGAGGTCGCCGCGGTCCGGGACGCCGACCGGGTGATCGGGCTCCTGGAAGCCGCCGAGTTGCGCGATCCCAAGCTGATTATCAACCGCCTGCGGCCCCAAATGGTGGCCCGTGGGGATATGATGAGTATCGACGATATTATCGATATCCTGGCCATTGATCTCCTCGGCGTCATCCCCGATGATGAGCAGATCGTCGTCAGCACCAACCGGGGTGAAGCGGTGGTGCTCGACGACCGGTCCCGCGCCGGGCGGGCTTTTAAGAACATCGTGATGCGCATCCTGGGCGAACCGGTGCCCCTGATGGACCTTGAGGAGCATCCCGGCCTCCTGGGGCGGCTGCGGAAGATTATGGGCCTGCGCTGAGGCGAAGGAGGGAACAATGGTGCTGGAGTTTATCGCCCGCCTCTTCGGCCGGGATACGGTGGGGAGCAAGAGTGTTGCCAAGGAAAGACTGCGGCTCGTCCTCGTTCACGACCGGGCCAACGTTTCGCCCCAGCTCCTGCAGTTGCTGAAGGCGGACATGATCAAGGTGATCTCCAACTACATGGAAATCGACGAAGAGGGGCTGGAGGTCAATCTGGAACGCGACGAGAAGTCGGTGGCCCTGGTGGCCAGTATTCCGGTGAAGAAGATGAAGCGCGTGGTGGGGACAACGGCTTAAAAGGCCTGTCAGTTGAGTAGAGGTCAGGCCCTTTTCGGCACGGTGAACGGTCACCGTGCTTTCTGTTTGCCGCGAGAGGTTCTACCCCTTATAATCTAAAGGTGGGACGGGGTGAAACTGATGCTGGGCAGCAGGCGGTTCATCAAGAACCTGGATTACACCCTTCTTCTGGTGGCGGCGGTCCTTGTCGCCCTCAGCCTGGTCGCCGTCTCCAGCGCCACCCACGCCCCCGGCGGCCCGCAGAACCTGCACCTCGTCAGAATGCAGGCGGTCTGGATCCTTCTCGGGAGCGTGGCGCTGGTCACCATGCTCCTCTTCAATTACGAGGACCTGGCGCGCTATCACCGTTTGCTCTACATCGTAAACCTGGTCTTCCTGACCGCCGTGCTCATCGCCGGGCGCGAGTCCCTGGGGGCACAGCGCTGGATCCAGCTGGGGCCCTTCTCCTTCCAGCCTTCCGAGTTCGCGAAACTGATCATCATTATCACCCTGGCCAACTTTTTGGCTCACCGCGAGGGGGAGTTAAAGACCCTGCGCGACTTGCTGCCCGTGTTTGCCTACGTCGGGGTTCCGATACTTTTGATTATGAAACAGCCCGACCTGGGGACGTCCCTGGTCTTCCTGGCCATCACCTGGGGGATGCTCTTTATGGCCGGGGCCAACCCCCGTCTGCTGGCCGGCCTCGGCCTGGGCGGGGTGACGGCCGCCGTCGGCTGGGTGTGGGCTCACCTGTCCTACGGTATCTGGATCCCCCTCAAAGACTACCAGATTAACCGGCTGACGATCTTCCTAAACCCCTGGGTGGACCCGCACCGGGACGGCTACAACGTCATCCAGTCCCAGATCGCCATCGGTTCGGGCGGCCTCTGGGGGAAGGGCCTCTACCAGGGCACCCAAAGCCAGTACAACTTCCTGCCGATCCAGCATACCGACTTCATTTTCTCGGTCCTGGCCGAGGAACTGGGCCTGATCGGCGGGATACTGCTCCTGACCCTGTATTTCGTCCTTCTTTACCGGGGCGCGCGCATCGCCGCCCAGGCGCGCGACACCTTTGGGACCCTCCTGGCGGCGGGCATCGTGTCCATGCTGGTCTTTCATATCCTGGTCAATATCGGGATGAACGCCGGGATTATGCCGGTGACCGGGATACCGCTGCCGCTCATCAGCTACGGGGGGAGCGCCATGATCATGAACCTGGCCGCCTTGGGTATCCTCCTCAGCATCTGGGTACGGCGGCAGAAGATCGTCTTTTGACGGCCCTCTTCGACCCCCTGGCCCCGACATACGACGCCTGGTACGAGACACCGCTTGGGCGGACGGTGGACCGGCTGGAACGTCGCCTTCTTTTCGCCGTGGCCGAGCCGCGCCCCGGCGAACGGGCGCTCGACGCCGGCTGCGGCACGGGACGGCTTATAGCGGAACTGGCGTCTTTGGGCCTTTCCCTGATGGGAGTCGACCTGAGCGAGGCCATGCTCGACGTGGCGCGTGACAGGACGCGGGGCCTGGCCAACGTCACGCTGCAGAGGGGGAACGTTGAGGCCCTTCCTTTGCCCGCGGGACAGTTCGACCTGGTGATCGCCTTTAACTCCCTGGAATTCACCCCTGACCCGGCGCGGGCCGTGGAGGAACTCTGGCGGCTGGTCCGCCCGGGAGGACGGCTGGTGGTCGCCGTCCTCAATTCCTGGAGCCCCTGGGCCTGGCGCCGGCGGCGTGCCGCCCGGGTACGGGGCGGGGTTTTCGCGCACGCCCGCTTCTTCAGCCCTCCCGAAATCACCGGCCTCCTGCGCCGTACCGGCGGGGGGGAACCCATCCGGTGGAGCAGCACCGTCTTCATTCCTCCCGGAGCCGGTCCGGGGTGGCTGGCCGCCGCCGACCTTTGTGAAGCGGTGGGCCGCGTGGCGGCCAGGCCGTTCGGCGCCCTGGTCATCGCCCGCATGGACCGGATCCGCGCCCCCCGGTACAGCCCCGAGATTGATCTCTCCCGACGCCTTTCCCCCGGTCATATTTGCCGCTCGTCCACATAGCATGTACCACTGGATGCTATGTGGGGGTGGAAGCCTTGCGCCCGATACTTGAGAGGCGGATGGACTGGCCCCCGGGGGGATCCCCCCCCGGACGACCGGGGCGCCGAAGCAGGCGCATGATTTTCCGGGTCGGGGTGGCCGCCTTGCTGCTCGTGATCATCCTGGGCCTGCGCGGGGAAGAGGGGGGCCTGGGGGGCCAGGTGAGGGACCGGTTGGCGTACGTCCTCACGACGGAGTGGGATTACCGTCCGGTTCTCGGCCGGGTGGTGGACTTCGGCCTGCAGACGGTGAGCGTCAACACGCCGCTCCTGGAAGACCTACCTTACCGCAAAGGGGAGGAACCCCCCGGCCCGCCCGCGACCGAGGTGATGAAACCCGCCGACCTGCCGGCCCTCCCGGTCTCCGGGCGGGTGCTGCGCGGCTACGGCTGGACGATCGACTCCCTGGACGGCATGGAGCGCTTTCACCCCGGGGTGGACATCACCTGCGCCGAGGGCACCCCGGTGAAGGCGGTCCTGGCCGGCACCGTCGCCCAGGTGGGGGATGACCGCCTCTACGGTCCGTACGTCCTCCTGAACCACGGGGGGGAGACCTATACCCTCTACGCTCAGGTACAGGATATCCAGGTCAAGGAGGGCGAAGAGGTGTCCGCAGGGCAGGTCCTGGCCCATGCGGGGGCGGAGGGGGAGGTCGGCGAGGCCGGCCTGCACTTCGAGTACCGGGAAGGTTCGAAGCTGGTCGACCCTCTGACCAAGTTCGACCTCGCCCAGGAAGGTGATGTGCACCCCGCCGGGCCCTAAACACCGACGTTCGGGGTTGGGGGTGCTTCCCTTCCGCTTCCAGTGCTCCGCGTCGTCCAGCACTCAGCCTGATGTCGTGCACGAGTAAACTACGGTAGGCGTGGCGTCGTAACTAAGGGCGTAGGCTGAGTGCTGGGTACCGACGCTCCGCAAGCCTCTTCAGAGAAGACCCCCAGCCCCCTCTTAAATAGTAGGTTGAAATGAGGATGTATCCCTTGAAGCTCGGCCGCTTCCAGGGCATCACCCTGGAGATCAACAACTGGTTCCTGGCCCTCCTGGGGGTGTACTTCGCCGCCGGGGTACTGGACCGCGGCATGGTGGCCTTCGCCACCGTGTTGCTGCACGAGCTGGCCCACGTCTGGACCGCCCGGAGGCTGGGGATGACCGTCAGCAAGGTCGAACTCCTGCCCTTCGGCGGCGTGGCCCGGATCGACAGCGCCCTCGCTCTGGACCCGCCGCGGGAGATGCTGGTCGCGGCGGCGGGGCCGGTCAGCAACCTGATCCTCATCGGCCTCGCCCTCGGTCTGAGCCGGTACGGCTATTGGCATGAGGAACTGGGGCCCTTCTTCATCCAGACGAACCTCCTCCTTTTCCTCTTCAACCTGCTACCGGGGCTGCCCCTGGACGGGGGACGGGTGGCGCGCGCCATGCTGGCCCGGCGCGCCAGCCTTTCGGACGCCACCTACCGCACGGCCTCCTGGGGACAGGTGTGGGGAGTCATCCTGACCCTGGCGGGCTCCGCCGGGGTGGCCCTCCATTACTGCGGCCTGGACATCGTCGCCACCGGCCTTTTCCTTTTTTACGCCGCCCGGCGGGAACGGGTGGAGGTACCCTACCTCTACGCCCAGCACCTGCTCAGCAAGGAGCGGCAGCTGGCAGCAAAAGGGCTTTTGCCGGGAGAGGTGCTGGTGGCGCGCCCCCAGACCCCGGCCTGGAGGGTGACGCGTCTTTTTGTGCCGCAACGCTACCATATCGTCTTTCTCGTGGACGAAGAGGGGCGGATTGCGGAGACGCTTGACGAGACCCGGGTCGTCCGCGCCGTTATGCGCCACGGGGCCGGGCTTCCCCTGGGGGCGGTAAAAGAAGGTTTTCCAGAGTAGGCAGAGAATAGGTAAGTGGGAATACTGGGCATGGGATATAACATGGGAGGAAGCTTCCGTCATGCTAGAAATTGAACACCTCTTGCCCAAAGTGGAAAAACCGGCGCGCTATGTGGGCGGGGAATATAACGCGGTGGTCAAGGACTGGGACCGGGCCGCCGTGAAGGTGGCCTTCGCCTTTCCGGATGTCTACGAGGTGGGCATGTCCCACCTCGGCTTGCAGATTCTCTACCACGTCGTAAACAGCCGTGAGGACGCGCTGATGGAGCGCGTCTTCGCACCCTGGACCGACATGGAGGGATTGATGCGCGAGGAGGGCATACCTCTCTTCAGTTTGGAGTCCCGGCGGCCGGTGAGAGATTTCGATATCCTGGCCTTCACCCTGCAGTATGAGCTTTCGTTCAGCAACGTCCTCAACATGCTGGACCTGGGCGGGATTCCGCTGCGGGCCGCCGACCGGCGGGAGGGGATGCCCCTGGTCATCGCCGGGGGCCCCTGCGCCTTCAACCCCGAGCCCCTGGCCGACTTCCTCGACGCCGTCTTTCTCGGGGAGGCCGAGGACGGTTTCGGTGAGCTGATCGAGGTTTGCCGCCAAGCGCGTGCCGCGGGGGTGGACCGGCAGGGGCTTCTCCGTGCCCTGGCGCAGGTCCCGGGGGTATATGTGCCGTCCTTTTACCGCGTGGCCTACGACAGCGCGGGGCGGGTGCGGGAGATAACGCCGGCCGACGAGTCGGCCCCGGAGCGGGTCGTGAAACGAGTGGTCGACGACCTGGACCGGGTGCCCTACCCGACGCGGCCGCTGGTGCCCTCGACGGCTGTTGTGCACGACCGGGCCGTGCTGGAGGTTTTCCGCGGCTGCTCACGCGGTTGCCGCTTTTGCCAGGCGGGGATGATCTACCGCCCGGTGCGGGAGCGGGATCCGGAAAGGCTCCTTGAACAGGCGGATGAGATCCTGCGCCATACGGGGTACGGCGAACTCTCGCTGGCCTCGCTGTCCACCACCGACTACTCGGCGATCCGTCCCCTCGTGGAAAAGCTGGTCGAACGTTACGCCGGGGAGAGGGTGGGCCTGGCGCTCCCCTCCACCCGGGTCGACGCCTTCGCCGTGGATCTGGCGCGGCTGATCCAGAAGGTGCGCAAGTCCAGCCTCACGTTCGCCCCCGAGGCGGGGACGCAGCGCCTGCGCAACGTCATCAACAAGCAGGTGACCGAGGAGGATTTGCTGGCCACCGCCAGGGCGGCCTTCGAAGCCGGCTGGCTGCGCATCAAGCTCTACTTTATGCTCGGTTTGCCGACCGAGACCCTGGAAGACGTGGAGGGGATCAACCTCCTGGCCCGCCGGGTGCTGGCCGTCGGGGATGAGACCGGCGTGCCGAAGGGGCGCCTGAGTATCACCACCAGCGTGTCGACCTTCGTGCCGAAGGCGCATACGCCTTTCCAGTGGGAGCCTTTCCTGTACCTGGGCGAGGTGCGCGAGAGGCAGGCCTACCTGAAGCGGCGCCTGAAGGGCCGGGGGCTGGTCTTCCACTGGCATGATCCGGAGGCCAGCTTCCTGGAGGCCGTCTTCTCCCGGGGCGACCGGCGGCTGGGCGCCGCCCTGGAGCGGGCCTGGCAACTGGGGGCGCGCCTGGACGGCTGGCGCGAGCATTTCCGCCCCGACCTCTGGCGGCAGGCTTTCGCCGACGTCGGCCTGGCCCCCGAAGATTACGCGTACCGCCGGTATGCCTACGAGGATATACTGCCATGGGGGCATCTTGACGCCGGGGTGGGCAAGCGTTTCCTGGCCCTGGAGCACAAGCGCGCCCTGGCCGGGGAGACCACGGCCGACTGCCGCGCCGGGCGCTGCACCGGCTGCGGGCTGTGCCCGGCCCTGGAAGTCGAACCCCGCCTGCCGCAGAGGGTGGCCATCGATGCCGCGCATTAGGCTCGCCTTCCGGCAGGATGGACCGGCGCGGTTCCTGGGCCACCTCGACGTCATGCGCACCTTCGAGCGCGCCTGCCGCCGGGCCGGGTTGCGCCCGGCTTACACGCAAGGTTTCAATCCCCACCCGAAAATGGGCTTCGCGGCGCCGTTGCCGGTAGGAATGAACGGGGCGCGGGAGTACGTGGACCTGGAACTGGAAAGCGAAGCGCCGGCCGCGGACGTGGCGGCGGCGCTCGCCCGGCAGTTGCCGGCAGGCCTGACGGTGCTGGGAGCCAGGCCGGTGGAGGCCGGCGGCTCCCCTCTCATGGGTCAACTGGGCCGCGCGCACTACCGGGTTACCGGGCGGGCCGCCAACGGAGAAAAGTGGGACGATGAGAGGCTGCGCGCGGCCGTTGAGCGGTTTCTGGGCCGGGCCGAGGTTTTTGTTACCCGCCGAACCGGGAAAGGAACAAAAAAGAAGGATATCCGCCCCGGCATCCGCAGCCTGCGGGCCCGGACGGACGGCGAAACGCTGATCCTTACGATGGAACTCGCCGCGGGCGGGGGCGGCACTGTCCGCCCCGACGAGGTGCTCCGGGCGCTGCGGGAAGAGGCGGGTCTGGACCTCGTGGGGGCCGAGGTGTGGCGCACGGCGCTCCTTTCCGGTGACGGCCGCCTGCTATGGGAATGCTGAAGAAAGGGGGGAAGGGATGATCCGGAAAGAGATCGTCGTCTGTACCTGTGACGGTGTAACCAGGGTGGCCCTGTTGGAAGACGGGGTCCCCGTAGAGATATATATCGAGCCGGTTACCGAGTTTTGCATGGTCGGCAGCATTTTCAAGGGCAAAGTCGACAACGTCCTGCCGGGCATTGAGGCCGCCTTCGTCGATGTGGGAATGGGACGCAACGCCTTCCTCTACGTCAACGATGTGCTCCCGCCCCCGGGGGTTAACGGCCGGCGGGCCGGCATCCGCGAACTGTTGCGCCCGGGCCAGGAAATTGTCGTCCAGGTGGCGAAGGACCCCCTGGGCAGCAAGGGTCCGCGCGTGACGATGCGCGTCAACCTGCCGGGGCGCTATACGGTGCTGATGCCCACCGTGAACCATGTCGGCGTTTCGCGCCGTATCGAGGACGAAGCGGAGCGCGAGTGTTTCAAGCGGGTGGTTAATGAGGCGCGGCCTCCGGGCATGGGGGTCATTGTGCGCACGGCGGCCCAGGGGGCCCCGGAAGAGGCCCTCAAAGAGGACGTGGCCAACCTGGTCCGGCTTTGGCGGGAGATTCAGGCGCGGGCCCAAAAGGCGGCCGCGCCGTCCCTCCTGTACCAGGAGTGTGCCTTGTTGCCGCGCGTAATCCGTGACCTTTTCACGGAAGAGGTCGAGCGGCTGGTGGTCAGCAACCGTGCCGACCACGCCCGGGTGATGAACGAGGTGGTCCAGTTCGACAAAAAGCTTATAAGCCGGGTCTTCCTGGATGAACGGGATGACCTGATGGACCGTTACGGGGTGACGCAGGAGATTGAAAAGGCGCTGCAGCGCCGCATCTGGCTGAAATGCGGCGGCTACCTGATCTTCGACCAGGCCGAGGCCCTGACCGTGATCGATGTGAACACCGGCAAGTACACCGGACGTACCGACCTGGAGGACACGGTCTACAAGACCAACCTTGACGCCGCCGTGGAGATCGCCCGCCAGCTCCGGCTGCGCAACCTGGGGGGCATTATCATCATCGACTTTATCGATATGTCCCACGAGAGCCACAGGGCCAAAGTCTTGGAAGTCTTCGCGGAGGAAATCAAGAAGGACCGCCGGAGGACGCACATCCTGGGCCTCACCAGGCTCGGACTCGTCGAACTCACACGCAAAAAAGTGCACCCCAGCCTGGCGGAAACCCTGCTCACCGTCTGTCCGACCTGCCACGGGCTTGGCAAGGTGGCCGCGGACCCGGCGGTGCGGATGCAGCATGCGTGAAGGGCATTGCCTGTTGCGGTGCCGCTGTGTTACAATAAAACTTGCGTGAACCGCACGGGACGGGTTTAAGCGGCGCTCTCGGGCCCACCCTGCCCGGCGAGTCCCGAATACAAGGGGGTCAGCGTAGAGTGTACGCCATTATCGAGACCGGCGGCAAGCAGTATCGCGTCCAGGAGGGCTTGCGGCTCTTCGTGGAGAAACTGCCCGCCGAGCCCGGTGACACCGTCGTTTTCGACCGCGTGCTCGCCATCGGCGGGGACGGTGAGGAACTGGCGGTGGGCCGGCCGACGGTGGACGGCGCCCGGGTCACGGGCAAGGTCCTGAAGCAGGCGCGCGGCAAGAAGATCATCGTCTTCAAGTACAAGCCGAAGAAGAACTACCGGCGCAAGCAGGGCCACCGGCAGCCGTTGACGCAGGTGGTCATCGAGAAGATTGAGAGGTGAGGTCCAATGGCACACAAGAAAGGTGTAGGCAGCTCGCGTAACGGCCGCGATTCCGAATCCAAGCGGCTGGGCATCAAGCGCGGTGACGGGCAGTTCGTGACCGCCGGGAGCATCCTGGTCCGGCAGCGGGGGACGAAGATCCACCCGGGCCGTAACGTAGGCATCGGCGGGGACGACACCCTGTTTGCGAAGATCGACGGGGTCGTCAGCTTCGAGCGCAAGGGCCGGGACCGCAAGCTGATCAGCGTGACGCCGGTCGCGACCACCGGTTAACGAAGATCCGCGTTCATAAGAGGGGCTGACAAAAGGGGTCAGCCTCTCTTTTATTTCGTTGTGTTTCGCGGCAGGATATCGGCGGGGAAAAGCCAAAAACTAAGGTAAACCATGGGATCACAAGCACAATACAGTGGAGGACGGAAAAGCTTATGTGGCAACCCAACGGCCTGACGACAGGAGTGGGCAGCCTGCCCTACCGGGAACCGGAGCCCGCCCTTTACCTCATTGCCGCCAACCTGGATGTACCCCACTGGCCCCAGTTGCCGCGGCGCGGGGCGCAGGAGGGGTTTGTGCAGCAGTTTTTGACCCCCCTGGTGGACAATGGTCTTTTGGTCCGGGAGGGGGAGAAGCTTGTCTTTCCCACCGACGCGCCGGACTGGCCGGACCGCCTCGCGGCCTTCTACGCCCTCTACCTGGCGGCCGAAGAAGGGGACGAGGCGGCCCTGGAGACCTTCGCCATCCCGCGGGAAGCGGCCGTCGGTTTCTGGGCCTTCCTGCAGGCGCTCGAAAGTGAAGAGCGATGGCCCTGCCTAAAGGGACAGGTCGTGGGGCCACTGACGGCGGGGTTCCAGTTGACCGACGCCGCCGGGCGGCCGGCGTACTACGACGAGCAGGTGCGCGACCTGCTCGTCCGCAACCTGGCGATGAGCGCCCGTTGGCAGGCCGCCGTACTGGCGCGTTACGCCGGGCGGGCGATGGTCTTCGTCGATGAGCCCGGGGTCAGCATCTATGGCCAGTCGACCTACATCACCGTGACCCGGGAGATGATCGTCGAAGACATGGGGGCCATCGCCGCCGCCGTCTCCGCCGCCGGGGCCATTCCCGGCATCCACTCCTGTGCGGCGGTGGACTGGAGCCTCCTGTACGACGCCGGGGCGGCGGTGGTCAGCTTCGATGCTTACGAGTACTTTGACTCTCTACGGCCTTTCCGGCGTGAGACCCTGGACTTCCTGGACCGCGGCGGCATCCTGGCCTGGGGGGTCGTGCCCACGTCCGAGAAAGCGCGGCGAGAGACCGGGGCGACCCTGGCCGCGAGGCTGCGCAGCTACTGGCGCGAACTGGCGGAGTGGGGGGCGAGCCCGGAACAGGTCCGCGCCCAGGCGCTGATCACCCCGGCGTGCGGTACCGGGGCCCTGGAACCGGAGCTGGCGGAGCGCATTTACGGCCTGACCCACGAGGTCGGGGCCCTGCTCCGCGAGGGAGGGGAATAGCCTTGGCTGCACTGCGCCTGCCCCCGGACTACCACCTGCATACCGGGCGTTGCGGGCACGCCGCCGGCTCCGTGCGGGATTACGCCCTGCGCGCCCGGGAAATGGGTCTTGCGGAGATCGGGTTCGCAGACCACATCTATATGTACTGGCTGCCGCGGGAGGAGAGGGACCCGTCGCTGGCGATGGCCGAGGAGGAGTTGCCGGCCTACGTGGAAGAGGTCTTCTCCGTGCGGCGGGAGTTCCCCGACCTGACCATCCGCCTCGGGATCGAGGCCGACTACATCCCGGGGCGCGAGGAAGAACTGCGCCGCATCCTGGAAGCTCATCCTTTCGACTACGTCATCGGGGCGGTCCATTATATTGACGGGTGGGGCTTCGACAACCCGGACCAGGCGGGCGGCTACGAGGGGCGCGACCCCGATGCGCTTTACCAGGAATACTTCAAACTGGTCCAGAAGGCCGCCCGTTCAGGGCTCTTCGACATCCTGGCGCACCCCGACCTGATCAAGAAGTTCGGCTGCCGCGCTGCGGGGGACCTGACCGGCCTCTACCACGGCACGGCCTGCACCTGCAACGCCTTCAACGTCGCCGTCGAGGTCAACACCGCCGGCCTGCGCGCCCCGGTCGGCGAGATCTATCCCGCCCGCGCCTTCCTGGCGTTCTGCCTGGAGCAGGAGGTCCCCGTCGTCCTGGGTTCCGACGCTCACCACCCCGACCAGGTGGGGGCCGATTTCGACAAGGCGGCGGCTCTGCTCTGTGCGGTCGGCTATCAGGATGTCGCTCTTTTCAACAGCCGGCGACGCAAAACCATCACTTTATAGTTCAAATAATTCAGGTCGATCATTTGCGTGGCCATGGTCACCCGCGCCCTGGGCCTGGTCGTTAACGAAGAACGGAAGATTTACGATATCCTGCGCGAACTGGGGTGGTAGACAGGAACGCCTTTCAAACGCTCAGCCCCCCGAGGACGGCTAATCGCCCGCCGCTTCTCGGGGGGTTTCCTTTTTTGCCTGGGACCTTTTTCCCATTTTAAAAAATTTTTGGCGCTTTCGGAAAACGGGGAAGGATATCCATGCTGGACATCGAAGACTATGTGGTGTAAAGTGGGGGAAAGTGGTGGACCAATCCTGAGGGTGGTGGTGCGGGGTGTTCATCGGCGAGTATCAGCATACCATGGACGCCAAGGGACGCCTCTTCATCCCGGCCCGGCTGCGCGACGGTCTGGGTGACACCGCCGTGGCCACCAAGGGGCTGGACCGCTGCCTGTTCCTGTTCTCCGCCGAGGAGTGGCGGAACATGGAGGGCAAGCTGCGGAAGCTGCCGCTGGCCCGGGCCGACGCCCGCGCCTTCGCGCGGCTTTTCTTTTCCGGCGCCGCCGAACTGGAGATCGACAAGCAGGGCCGCATCCTGCTACCGGCCCACCTGCGCGAGTACGCCGGACTGGAGAAAGACGTCGTGGTCCTCGGGGTCTCGTCCCGCGTGGAGATCTGGGACCGCGAGGAGTGGACCCGTTACTCGAGCGCGGCCGGCGGTTCCTACGAGGAGATCGCGGAGAAGATCGTGGACCTGGACCTGGACCTCTAGAGAGGGGTTTAACGCAGTGAAGCGCTGGAAACGCTGGTGTTAAACCATCCTGGGGGTTGGGAAGGTTAGGGGAGTGTCTCTGGTGGTGCAGGAGGACTTTCGCCATATGCCGGTAATGCTCGGGGACGTACTGGAGGCGCTCAACATCCGGCCGGGAGGCGTGTACGTGGACTGCACCCTGGGCGGGGGCGGGCACGCGGCGGCCATTCTGGAGCGGTTGGAAGGTACGGGGCTCCTGATCGGGCTGGACCGGGACCCGAAGGCCCTGGATGCTGCCGGGCGGCGCCTGGCCCCGTATGCGGGCCGGGTCCGCCTGGTACGGGCCAACTTTAACGAACTGGCGCGGATCGTCAGGGAGCAGGTACTGGCCGGGGTGGACGGGGTGCTGTTCGACCTGGGCGTTTCCTCCCCGCAGGTGGACGAGCCGGAACGCGGCTTCAGTTACCGCGGGGACGCCCCGCTCGATATGCGGATGGATCCCTCGCTGCCCCGGACGGCGGCCGACCTGGTGAACGAACTGCCCGAGGCCGAACTGGCGCGCATCATCCGGGATTACGGCGAAGAGCGCTGGGCGGAACGCATCGCGCGGCGGATCGCAGCGGAGCGCGGCAAGGGTCGCATCGAGACCACGGGGCGGCTGGCCGCGGTTGTCAAGGAAGCGATCCCCGCCGCGGCGCGGCGTACCGGGCCGCACCCGGCGCGGCGCACTTTCCAGGCGCTGCGCATCGCCGTGAACGACGAACTTAGCGCCCTGAGCGCGGCCCTGGTGCAGGCGGTGCAGGTAGTCAATCCGGGAGGACGTATCGTGGTCTTGAGTTACCACTCCCTGGAGGACCGTATCGTCAAAGAATGTTTCCGTGACTTCGCGCGCACCTGTATCTGCCCGCCGGATTTGCCGGTCTGCATGTGCCACCGTAACCCCGTGCTGAAGATTGTCACCGGCCGGCCGCTGGTCCCGTCCGCAGGCGAGGTGGCGCAAAATCCACGTGCCAGGAGCGCCAAACTTCGAGTGGCGGAGAAATTGCCCGCTGTTCTAACGGGCAAAGAGGGTGAATAGGCTTGATAGTGGCGCAGGAAAAGCCAAATTATACCTATGCGGAACAGCCCGTCGCTGCCCCGCCGCCGCGGGAACGCCGCCGGCCCAACGAAGACCGGCGCTGGTGCGGGGCCGTGACGATCCTGCTGCTGGTCTCCCTCGTCCTGGGGGTCGGCGTCAGCTTTTACAGTACGCAGGTCGTGAAGGTGGGGTACAACCTCACGACATTGAAACAGGAAATCGCCCGCCTGGATGCCGAGAACCAGAACCTTGAAGCCGCGCTCGGGCGGCTGGATTCCCTGGAACGGGTAGAGACGGTTGCCACGACCAAGCTGGGAATGGTGGCCCCCTCGGAGCGCAACGTAATGTACGTGGCCCTTAACCCGCCGGTTGACGAGCCCCCGAAGGGGGAGAAGGCCGCCGAACAGGTGAAACCCGGCAATCCCGGTGCCCGCGTGGCGCTGAACACCACCGCCGGGGAGCGGGAACCGGATGGACTGTGGCAGGCCTTCCTGCGCGTCGTATGTCAGAGGGGTACGGCCGGGGCGGGCAACGGCTGAGCCCGGGGTGCGAGCCGGCTGAAAACCTTCTGGAAGACGCAAGTTTCACCGCCCTCCGGTTGGAGCCTGAACGGGCCGGCTGGCGCCTGGGGGCGGTTTTGCAATGATTTTGCCTTGCCGGGAGGGGAGCTGGTATGCCGGCGACCAATATCCTCATCCGTCGACGGACCACCTGGCTGCTCGGGGCCACCCTTGTCATACTGTTCCTGCTGACGTGCCGCCTGGCCTACGTGCAGTTCTTCCAGGGGGAGAAGCTGCGGAGCCAGGCGATTGATATTCGAATGCGGGATATCCCGGTGGAGGCGAAACGCGGGACGATTTTCGACCGCAACGGCCGTGAACTGGTGACCAGCGTTTCCGCCGACTCGATCTATGCCATCCCGGCCCAGGTCAAAGACCAGGACGGGACGGCGGCACGGCTGGCCCCGATTCTGAAGATGGACCGGGCCGACATCGCCAAGCTGCTGAAGACCCGCGCTTCCTCGGTCTACATCAAGCGGCGGGTGGATTTCCAGACGGCGGAAAGAGTAAAGCGGGAGCGGCTGCCGGGCATCGGCCTGGTGGAGGAGAGCAGGCGCGAGTACGGGAAGGAAAGCCTTGCCGCCCATATCCTGGGCTTTGTCGGTGTCGACAACCAGGGCCTCACCGGTATCGAGAAGACGTTCGACAGTGAACTCCGGGGGATCCCGGGGCGGATCGCCGTGGAACGGGACGCCGCCGGCCGGGAGCTGCCGCTTGCCGAACGCAAGTACTTCCCGCCGGTACAAGGCCATAATCTGGTCCTGACGATTGACGAGACCATCCAGTACTTTGTCGAGCGCGAACTGGATAAGATTGTCGATACCTTTCACCCGGCAAGCGCGGTTATAATTGTCATGGACCCGCAGACGGGCGAAATCCTGGGGATGGGCAACCGCCCGACCTACGATCCCAACCAGTGGCGGAATTACCCGCAGCAGGTCTGGGACCGCAACCCGGCCATCTGGTACAACTACGAGCCCGGTTCGACCTTTAAGATCATCACCCTGGCGTCGGCCCTGGAAGAGAAGGCCGTAAGCGAGAAGGACCGCTTCTACGACCCGGGCTACATCAAGGTGGCCGACCGGAACATTCACTGTTGGAAGGGCGGGGGACACGGAAGTCAGAGCCTGTCCGAGGTCGTGCAGAACTCCTGCAACCCCGGGTTCGTGACCATCGGCCTCAACATCGGGATCCCGAACTTCTATAAGTACCTCCGCGCCTTCGGTTTCGGCCAGTTCACCAATCTCGGCCTGCCGGGGGAAGCGAAGGGCATCCTGATCCCCGAGAAGAAGGCCACCAACCTGAACCTGGCGACGATGTCGATCGGGCAGTCGGTGGCCGTGACGCCGATCCAGCTGGTCACCGGCGTCTCGGCGGCGGTCAACGGCGGCCGGCTGATGCAACCGTACCTGGTGAAGTCGGTGACCGACAACCAGGGGCGGGTTATTAAGTCGTTCAAGCCCCGCGAGGTCCGCCGGGTGGTCTCCGACCAGACCTCGCGCCAGCTGCGCGAGTACCTGGAGAACGTGGTGCTCAAGGGGACGGGGGTCAACGCCTACATCGAGGGTTACCGGGTCGGCGGCAAGACCGGTACGGCACAGGTCGTGGGCCCCTCGGGCGGCTATGTCCGCGGGCGTTACGTTTCGTCCTTTGTCGGGTTCGCCCCGGCCGACGACCCGCGGCTCGTGACCCTGGTAATGGTCAGCGAGCCCCAGGGCGGCGTCTATTTCGGAAGTCAGGTGGCGGCACCGTATTTCCGCTCCGTAATGCAGGACGCCCTGCGCTACCTGGGCGTCCCGGAGCAGAAGGGCCTGCCGAAGCCGGAACGGGTCTGGCCCTACGTTGAGCCGCGCGAACTCGCGGAGGTCACGGTGCCGCAGGTCGTGAACCTGCCGGTCGACGAGGCGGTGAAGGACCTGCGCGCGGAGGGCTTGAACTTCCTGCTGCGCGGGCAGGGAGACGTCGTCTACGGACAGGTGCCGCAGGCCGGCGCACGGGTCACCGAGGGGACGACGGTCGTCCTTGATCTCAAGCCCGCCCCGACCGGCAAGGCCAAGGGGGACGTTACCATGCCGGACCTCTCCGGCATGACCATCAAGCAGGCGGGCACGCTGCTGGAGAGCCTGGAACTGCGCATGGAGCCGGTGGGCAGCGGGATCGCCTGGCGACAGTCCGTTCCGCCGGGCAAAAAGGTGGAGCGCGGCACGGCGGTGCGGGTGGAATTCCGGCCGCCGGCGTCAGAAAACGGCCCGTGAGTGGCATATACTACATGCCAATAATGGTTTAATTTGTTTGTCGAGTTTCCTGTCGATACTGATTTCCGTGGGAGGCGTTGGCCTTTGCGCCTTGCCGAATTGATTTCGGTTCTCGGAGTGCTTGAGGCCGGAGGCGACCTGAATATTGAAGCGACGGGCCTGGCCTGCGACTCGCGGCAGGTTGCCCCGGGCCACGTTTTTGTGGCCGTTCCGGGCCACGCCACGGACGGGCATCTCTTTATTCCTCAGGCGTTGGAGCGGGGGGCGGCCGCCCTTGTGGTGGAACGCGTGGAGCCGGAATGGGCGGCGAAAGCGGCGTGGGCGAGGGTCCCGGACGCCCGGCGCGCCCTGGCCGCCGCCGCGGCCTTCTTTTACGGTTACCCTGCGCGGAGCCTTCGCCTGACCGGGGTTACCGGGACCAACGGCAAGACCACCACCACCCACCTGACCCGCGCCGTCTACCGGCAGGCCGGGCTGGCCACGGGCCTGATCGGCACCATCCATACACTGGTCGGGGACACAGTCCTGCCGGCCGAAAGGACCACCCCGGAGTCGTTGGACCTCCAGCGGCTCTGGCGCCGGATGGTTGACTCCGGCGTGACACACGTCGTGATGGAGGTCTCCTCCCACGCCCTGCGGCTGGGCCGCGTCGCACCCGCGGATTTCACGGCCGCCGTCTTTACCAACCTTACGCAGGACCACCTCGACTTTCACCGCGACATGGAAGACTACTTTGCCGCCAAGGCTTTGCTTTTCACCGGGCTCCCGCCGGGGGGGCTGGCGGTCATCAACGCCGACGACCCCTGGGGGCGGCGCCTGGCGGAAATGTGCGGGGAACGGGCGGTCACGTACGGCGTTGAGGGCGGCACGGTACGGGCCGGGGGGGTCGCGGTCGAGGCGCGGGGGGCTTCATTCAGGGTGGCGAGCCCCTGGGGTGGGTTCCCCCTGCGGTTAAAGCTCACCGGCCTGTTCAACGTCTATAATGCCCTGGCCGCGGCAGCGGCGGGCCTGGCCCAGGGGATAGAGGCGGACGCGGTGCGCGCGGGCCTGGAGGCCGTCTCCGGGGTGGCCGGGCGTTTCGAACGGGTGGATGGCGGGCAGGACTTTACGGTTATCGTCGATTACGCCCATACGCCCGACGGGCTGGAGAACGTCTTGCGGGCCGCGCGCCGGGTGACGGAGGGCCGGGTGATCTCCGTTTTCGGGTGCGGCGGCGACCGGGACCAGGGAAAGCGGCCCTTGATGGGCCGGATCAGCGGCGAACTGGCGGACTTCACGATCGTTACCTCGGACAACCCGCGGACCGAGGACCCCCTGGCGATTATCGCCGCCATTGAGGCCGGAACACGGGCCGTTACCGCGCGCTACAGCATCGTCCCGGACCGGCGGGAGGCCATCCGGGCCGCCCTGGAAATGGCGCGGTCCGGGGATATCGTCCTGATTGCCGGCAAGGGCCACGAGGATTACCAGATCATCGGCATGACGAAATGCCCCTTCGACGACCGCCTGGTGGTGCGCGAGGCCCTGGCCGAGATGGGGTATGTGGAAAACAATGCGTAGCTGCACGCTGGGCGAGATTGCGGCCGCCGTGGGCGGCGTTCTGAAACAGGGGGCCCCGGGGCGCGTTGTCTCGCGGGTCGCCACCGACACCAGGGCGCTTTGCGCCGGGAGCCTCTTTTTCGCGCTCCGGGGGGAACGCTTCGACGGGCACGATTTCGCCGGCCGGGCCGCAGAGGCCGGGGCGGCCGGCGTGGTCGTGAGCCGGGAAGTCGAGTTGCCCCCCTCGGCCGCCGTCCTTGTTGTAAAGGATACCCTGGCGGCCCTGCAGGCGCTGGCCGCCTGGAACCGTTCCGCCCTGGACATGCCCATCGTGGCCGTGACCGGGAGCACCGGCAAGACCACGACCAAGGACCTCATCGCCGCCGTGTTGGGCCGCCGCTGGCCCGTGGTGGCCACGAGGGGGAACTTTAACAACGAAATAGGGGTGCCCCTTACGCTGCTCGACCTTGACGAGAACACCGGCGCCGCCGTCGTTGAGATGGGGATGCGCGGCCCGGGCGAGATCGACTTCTTAAGCCGCCTGGTGAAACCGCTGGCGGCCGTGATCACCAACATCGGCGAGGCCCACATCGAACGCCTGGGAACGGTGGAGAACATCGCCCGGGCCAAGGGCGAGGTCCTGGAACACCTGCCGCCGGAGGGCTTCGCCTTGCTGCACGCCGGAAGCCCCTACCTGCGCGGGCAGGCGCGGCGCACGCCGGCCCGGGTGCTCTACTTCGGTGAGGACCCCGGGGCGGATTACGCCCTTACGGCGTACCGCCCCGAGGCGGGGGGCTGCGTTTTTGAAGCTTCCTGCCGGGGACGGCGGCACGCCTTCCGCCTGGCCCTTGCCGGAAAGCACCAGGCGCTAAACGCCCTGGCGGCCGTCGGGACGGGCATGGAACTCGGCCTGGGACCGGCGGAGGTCGCCGAGGGCCTGGCGGAGGCACGGCTTTCCCCTATGCGGCAGGCCGTTGTCCGGGCAGGGGACCTGACCGTCATCAACGATGCCTATAACGCGAACCCGGCCTCAATGAAGGCCGCACTGGGCTTGCTCGGCGAGATGGCCGGCGGCCGACCGCGGGTCGTGGTCCTCGGTGATATGCTGGAACTGGGATCCCGGGCGCTCGGCGGGCACCGGGAGGTCGGCGCGGCCTGCGCGGCGCTCGGGCTTGACCTTCTCGTCACGGTGGGCGAGCGGGCACGGCTTATCGCCGAGGGGGCCCGCGAGGCGGGGATGGATCCCGCGCGGATCGTCTGCTGCACGGCCAACCCGCAGGCCGTGGCCGCTCTCCGTGAACGCCTTTCCGGCCGGGAGATGGTCCTGGTGAAGGGCTCACGTGGGATGCGCATGGAGGAAATCGTGACCGCCCTGGCAGAGACGGACATCGGTCGTCGGACGGCGGGCGACAGGGAGGCCGGGGCATGAAGCTCGTTCTTCCGGCCGCCGGCATCGCCCTGCTGGTGACCCTGGCCCTGGGGCCGCTGGTTATCCCGCTCCTGCGCACCCTTAAGTTCGGCCAGAGGGTCCGGTCGGACGGGCCCCGGCGGCACCTGCAGAAGGCCGGTACTCCGACCATGGGCGGGGTGATGTTTCTCGCCGGGAGCACGGCGGCCGTGGCCGCCGTGCTGTGGCTGGTCCGCGGGACGCCGGCAGCCGCCGGCGCGGGCGACGGCCTGGCGGTGCTCCTGGTGACCCTGGGCTTCGGCCTCGTGGGTTTCCTGGACGACTTCATCAAGATCGCCTTCCGGCGCCCGCTGGGTTTACGGGCCCGGGAAAAGCTTCTTGGACAGGTCCTGGTGAGCGTGGCCCTGGCGGTGGTCGCCGTTTTCGTCCTTGACCGGGGTACCGCCATCACGCTGCCCTTTTCCGGTTTTCTGGTCCCCGGGGGCCTGAGCCTCGATCCCGGGTGGTGGGGTTTCCTGGCCTTTACGGTCCTGGTTCTGCTGGGGACGGCCAACGCCGTCAACCTCACCGACGGCCTCGACGGGCTGGCGTCGGGCGCGACGGTCATCGCCGCCCTGGCTTTCGCCCTGATCGCCCTGGCGGCGGAGAAAACCTGGGTGGCCGTCGTCCTGGGCGCCCTGGCCGGGGGCTGCATGGGATTTCTCTATTACAACCGTTATCCGGCCCGGGTTTTCATGGGCGACACCGGCTCCCTGGCGCTCGGCGGGGGGCTGGCGGCGGCCGCCGTACTGACCCGGAGCGAGCTGTTTTTACTCTTCATCGGCGGGGTCTTCGTCCTGGAGACCCTCTCGGTTATACTACAGGTTATTTCCTACCAGCTGACGGGACGGAGGGTCTTCCGCATGGCGCCTTTGCACCACCACTTCGAGCTTTCCGGCTGGACCGAGGTGCGGGTGGTGGTCACCTTCTGGGTCCTCGGAGCGGTGCTGGCGCTCGCCGGCCTGGCCGGCATGTACCGGTTGGGAGCGTAAATAAGTGGAAACCAAGTAGAAATTTATAGGGGTTATATAACAGGGATTCGCGGCTTACGTAACATTGGTGGTTGTTAAGTAACTTTCTGAGGTGAGCGGATATGCAACTTGAAGGCCGGCGGGTGCTGGTGGTCGGGGCGGGGAAAAGCGGCCTCGCCGCGGCGAATCTCCTGGCGCGGAAGGGAGCGCGCGCGACCTTGAGCGACGCCAAGGGAGCGGATGAACTGGGCGGCCGCCTCTCCGGCCTGGACGACCGGGTAACCCTTGCGTTAGGCTCCTATCCGGACGTGACGCGGGAGGCGTGGGACCTGGTGGTGGTGAGCCCGGGGGTGCCCGCGAACATCCCCCTGCTGGCTCAGGCCTACGCCGCCGGAGTGGAAGTCATCGGGGAAATGGAACTGGCCTGGCGGTTCGCCCGCGCGCCGATGGTGGCCGTTACGGGCACCAACGGCAAGACGACGACGACCGCCCTGGTCGGGGAGATCTTTCGCACCGCGGGACGGCGGACACTGGTCGCGGGGAACATCGGCACCCCTTTATCGGCGGCGGTGGAGGACTTCGGCCCGGAGGACGTAATCGTCCTTGAGGTCTCGAGTTTCCAGCTGGAGGCCGCGCCCACCGTCCGGCCGCACGTGGCCCTGATCCTGAACATCACCCCGGACCACCTGGACCGCCACGGAAACATGACCGCCTACACCGCGGCCAAAGCGCGGATCTTCGCCAATCAGGGGCCGGATGACTGGACGATCCTGAACGCCGACGACCCGCCGACGGCGGCCCTTGCGGCGTCATCGCCGGGACGGGTCATATTCTTCAGCCGCCGACATAGACTGGAGCTAGGCGTTTTTGTCCATCAGGGCCGGATTGTGGTCAACGGGGGAGGGCCGGAAGGCCCGCAGACCGTCTGCCCGGTGAACGCGCTCCGCATTCCCGGCGCCCATAACCTGGAGAACGCGCTGGCTGCGGTGGGAGCCGCATGGGCGATGGACGTCCCTGTCGAGACCGTAGCCCGGGCCCTGCAAGCCTTTCAAGGAGTGCCGCACCGGCTGGAGTTGGTAGGTGTCGTCTCCGGCGTAAGGTTTATAAACGACTCCAAGGGCACCAACCCCGACGCGTCCATCAAAGCCCTGGAAGCCTTTACGGATCCGATCGTGCTCATCGCCGGGGGGCGTAACAAAGGCAACGACTTTCGGCCCTTCGCCGCCCGCTTCAGGGACAAGGTGCGGGCCCTGGTCGTGCTTGGGGAGGCCGCGGACGAGATCGCCCGCGCCGCGGCCGAAGCCGGGTTGCGGGAGATCAGGTCCGCTCCCGACCTGCCGTCGGCCGTGCGTGCTGCCGCGGAACTGGCGCGGCCCGGGGACATAGTGCTGCTCTCGCCGGCCTGTGCCAGTTGGGACATGTTCAGGAACTACGAGGAGAGGGGCGACCTGTTCCGGCGGGCTGTAACGGAGATGGCGGAAGGCTCGTGAACCGGTAGGGAGGAGGAGACGGGCGGATGCCGCTGGTGCCACCGAAGAAGGGGCCCCCTGATTTTCTGCTCTTTATCACGGTGTTGATGCTCCTGGCGGTCGGCGTGATTATGGTCCTGAGCGCCAGCGAGTATGCCACGCTGGTCAACTACCGGGACAGTTTCTACTTCTTTAAGCGGCAACTGGCCTGGGCATTGCTGGGACTGGGTGCGATGTGGTTCACAATGCGGGTGGACTACTGGAAGTGGCGCCAGTGGGCCGGGTGGCTCATTATCGGGTCTTTCGTCCTACTGATCCTCGTGCTTATTCCGGGAATAGGCGTCGAGGCCTACGGCGCGCGGCGGTGGCTGGGTTTCGGCTCATTCACCGTCCAGCCCTCGGAGCTGGCCAAGTTCTGCGTCATCATCTTCTGCGCCTTCGGCCTGGCGCGGCAGAGACACTACATCGCGAATTTCCGCCGCGGCGTCCTGCCCTTCCTGGCCGTGGGCGGGCTGGCGTCCCTGCTGATCGTGGTGCAGCCGGACCTTGGTACGGCGATCACCATGGCCGGGACGGTGTTCATCATGCTTTTCGCCGCCGGTGCCTCCTTGCGTGCCCTGGGCGGCCTGGCGGGACTTGGTGTAGCCGGAATCGCGCTGGCGATCTACCTGGAACCGTACCGCATGCGGCGGCTCACCTCGTTCCTGGACCCCTGGAAGGACGCCCAGGATACCGGTTTCCAGATCATCCAGTCCCTTTACGCCCTGGGGTCCGGGGGCCTTTTCGGCGCGGGCCTGGGGCAGGGCAAACAGAAGTTCCTTTACCTGCCGGCGCAGCATACGGATTTCATCTTCGCCGTCATCGGGGAGGAACTGGGTTTTGTCGGGTGTTCCCTGGTCATTATTCTCTTCGCGCTCTTTGTCTGGCGCGGGCTGCGCGTCGCGGTGGCCGCTCCCGACGCCTTCTCCAGCCTGCTGGCGACGGGCGTGACGGCCGGCATCGCCCTGCAGGCCATCATCAACATCGGCGTGGTTACGGGAAGTATGCCGGTCACCGGCATTACCTTGCCGTTCATCAGTTTCGGTGGGACTTCGTTGCTGTTCACAATGGCGGGGGTAGGAGTCCTGCTGAACATCTCGAAGTATGCCCAGGCCAGGTAGGATGCTAACGAAGGGTGGAAATTCCCGTTGCGCGTGATCATCGCCGGAGGCGGCACAGGGGGTCACATCTACCCGGCCCTGGCCATTGCGGGGGGCCTCAGACAGCGCCATCCGGAGGCCGAGATCCTCTACGTCGGCACGAGCCGCGGAATGGAAGCCGATCTCGTGCCGCGCGCCGGGTTTCCATTCACCACCATCCCGGTGGCCGGGCTGAAACGCCGGCTCTCGCCGTCCAACATCATGGCCTTGTGGCAGGCGGGACAGGGGTTCCTGGCCTCACGGGCCATACTGCGCGATTTCGCGCCGCAGGTGGTGGTAGGCACGGGGGGTTACGTTTGCGGGCCGGTCATTCTCGCGGCGGCCCTCTCCCGGGTCCCCACTCTGATCCATGAGCAGAACGCCCTGCCGGGCCTGACCAACCGCCTGCTCTCCCGCTTCGCCACGAAGACGGCCCTGACCTTCATCGAGGCCCGCCGCCACCTCCCGCCGGGGGCGCGGGTCATCCTCACCGGGCTGCCGGTACGGCCGGAGATCCTGGGGGCGCGGCGGGACGAGGCGCGTGCCGCTCTGGGCGCGGCGGCGGGGGAGTTCGTGCTCGTCTCCTTCGGGGGGAGCCTCGGCGCGCAGAGTATCAACAGCGCCTACCGGGATGTAGTGCGCGCGTTTGCGGGGCGAAAGGGTTTTCGCCTGTTTCATGCCACCGGGGAACAGGGCTATTCGGCTTTCATTGAAGACCTGCACGCGACGGGGCTGGACCCGGACTCGTTGCCGAACGTGACCGTCGCCCCCTACTTCCATGCCATCGCAGGGCTCCTGGCGGCCGCCGACCTCGTAATCTGCCGCGCGGGGGCTTCTACGATCGCCGAGCTTACGGTGCTGGGACTACCCAGCATCTTGATTCCGTATCCTTACGCCACGGGCAACCATCAGGAATACAATGCCCGGGCCCTGGAACGGCGGGGAGCGGCCGTCGTGATCCGGGACGCCGATCTGGATGGGGCGGCGCTGGTATCGATGATCACCTCCCTGGCGCGGGCCGACGAGGAACGGCGGGCGGCCATGGCCGCCGCCGCCCGTGCGCTGGGCAAACCGCGGGCGTTGGAAAACCTTCTCGACGCCATCGACCGCCTGGCCCGATCCTCCCGGGACAAGGGTCGTGGTTGTCAGTAGATCGGCTTGGGCGTTATACTTATACCGGTTCATAAGCATTGGGCACGGATGGACAAGTCCCGTCACCCTTTGCCACGGGCCCTGCATAGTATGACAGCACAGGAGCAGGCCCCCGATCAGGAAGGAGAGAGGTCAGTGCCATTGATTCCCCAGCGCGTGCATTTTGTCGGTATCGGTGGGGTGGGGATGAGTGCCATCGCCAGGGTCCTCCTGGACTTTGGAACGAAGGTCAGCGGCTCGGACCTGAAGAAGTCTCCGACTACGGATCGCCTGCAGGCTCTGGGGGCCCGGGTTTATTACGGGCACGCTCCGGAAAACCTCGGTGAGGCTGAACTGGTGGTGATCTCCGCTGCCGTACGGCCTGACAACCCCGAGGTGGTAGCCGCGCGGCGAAGAGGCCTGCCCGTGGTGCCGCGGGCCGAGATGCTGGCCCGCCTGATGCGTCGGCAGAGGGGCATCGCCATCGCCGGGGCCCACGGGAAGACGACCACCACGGCGATGGTGGCCCATCTCCTTTTACGCACCGGCTTTGACCCTACGATCCTTATCGGGGGCGACTCCAGGGACCTCGGGGAGAACGCCCGTACGGGACGGGGTGAGTATCTGGTCGCCGAGGCTGACGAGTCCGACGGCTCCTTTCTGCTGCTGAACCCCGAAATCATCGTCGTCACCAACGTCGAGAACGACCACCTGGATTATTACCAGACCGTCGAGAACATCGAGCGAACCTTCAGCGCCTTCATCGGACGAGTGCCGTCACACGGACTGGCCGTCCTGTGCCACGACGACCCGTTCCTGCGCCGCCTGGCGCTGGAACTGAGGGTTCCCGTCCTGACCTATGGCACCAGCCCCGATGCCGACTACGTCCTCGCCGCTCCGCGGGTGAACGGGGTGGGGACATGGGCGGAAGTCTACTACGGTGCCCGGCACTTGGGGCGCCTGGAGCTTCTGGTACCGGGCATGCATAACCTGAAGAACGCCCTGGCGGCTACCGCCGTGGGGCTTCATCTGGGCCTGGAGTTTGCCGAGATCGCGCAGGTATTGGCCTCTTTCCATGGGGTCAAGCGCCGCTTTGAGTTGATCGGCGAAGCGCAGGGGGTACGCATCGTGGACGATTACGCCCACCATCCGACCGAAATCGCCGCCACCCTGGCGGCGGCCCGCCATGCCGTGGGGGGGGGACGGGTGATAGCCGTCTTCCAGCCCCACCGCTACAGCAGGACGCTTTTCCTGCACGAGGACTTCGGGCGGGCCTTCGGCGCCGCCGACCTCGTCTTCCTGAACGGGATCTACGGTGCGGGCGAGGCCCCGATCAAGGGCGTTTCGGCCGCCATGATCGCCGATGCCGTCGGACGGCATCGTGACGCCGTCCCTCCGCTTTACGAATCGCGCGAGGAACTGGTCGAGAAAGTGGCGGGCGTGGTGCGCAAGGGGGATCTGGTCCTGACGATGGGCGCGGGTGATATCTGGAAGGCCGGCGTGGCGCTATTGGAAAAGCTGGGGGGGAAAAGGTGAAGGATCTGGCGGCGTACCTCGCCCGGCGCCTGTCCGGCGAGGTGCGCGTTGATGAGCCGATGGCCCGCCATACCACCTGGCGGATCGGCGGCCCGGCCGACCTGTTTATCGAACCCGCCGGGGTGGAGGAACTGGCCTTTGTCCTGCGTTACCTGCGGGAGCAAGGGGTGCCGACGGCGGTCATCGGCAACGGCTCGAACCTGCTGGTCGCCGACTCCGGCGTGTGCGGGGCGGTGGTCAAGCTGGGGACACGGATGGGGCGCATCGAAGTGGAAGGGACGCGCATCCGGGCCGAGGCCGGGGCGCGCCTCGCGCGGGTGGCGGGCGCGGCGATGCGCGTCGGCTTGAGCGGCTTTGAGTTCACCACCGGTATTCCCGCTTCGGTGGGCGGAGCGATAATGATGAACGCCGGGGCGCATGACCGGTCCATGGCCGACGTTGTCGGGCGGGTGACGGTTCTGGATACCGCCGGACGCCTGATGACGCGCACGGCGCAGGAGTGCGGCTTCGGGTACCGGCAGACGGTGTTGCAGCGCGAAGGCCTTATCGTGGTCGAGGCCGCATTACGCGGTACGCCGCGGAACCCGGCCGAGATCCGGGAGGAGATGGGGGAGCTTCTCCGCCGCCGCCGTTGTGTGCAGCCGCTGGAATACCCGAGCGCAGGCAGTGTCTTCAAGAACCCGCCCGGGGACGCGGCGGGCCGCCTGATCGACCGGGCGGGGGGTAAGGGCCTGCGCGTCGGGGACGCCGAGGTTTCCATACGCCATGCGAACTTCATCGTCAATCTTGGCTCGGCGAAGGCGCGGGACGTACGGGAGCTGATCGCGCGCGTCCGGGAATTGGTGGCGGCGCGCTTTGGGATTACTCTGGAACTGGAGGTGAAGCTTCTCGGGGAGGATCCGTAGAAGACCGCATGACTTTTTGCGGGCGGGGTGAAAGATGGACCGGATCATTATCAAGGGCGGCCGCCCTCTCATGGGGGCGGTGCGGGTAAGCGGCGCGAAGAACGCCGTACTTCCGATTATCGCGGCGACTCTGTTGTGTCAAGGGGAATGTGTGATCCAGGATGTGCCGAGGTTGAAGGACGTGCAGGTTATGCTCGCCGTCCTGGAACACCTCGGCGCAACAGTTTCATGGGAAGGGGACGTGCTGCGCGTCGACACCTCGGTTATCAACTCCAATGAGGTTTCGGAGGAGCTGATGCGCGAGATGCGGGCCTCGAACCTGTTCCTGGGGCCGCTTCTCGGGCGCTTCGGGCGGGCGCGCATTTCCCATCCCGGGGGCTGCAACATCGGTTCCCGGCCTATGGATCTGCACCTTAAAGGGATACAGATCCTGGGGGCGCGGATCTTGGACCACCACGGGTATATCACGGCGGAGGCGCCGGACCTTGTGGGCCGGGATGTTCATCTGGACTTCCCCAGCGTGGGGGCGACGGAGAACATCATGATGGCCGCCGTTTTCGCCCAGGGGACGACGCTGATCCATAACGCCGCGAAGGAGCCGGAGATCGTCGACCTGCAGAACTTCCTCAACAACGCCGGGGCCTCGATCAAGGGGGCCGGTACCGGTACCATCCGCATCGAGGGCATGGCGCGCCTCGGCAACTGCCGGCACCAGGTCATACCGGACCGTATTGAGGCGGGGACCCACCTGGTGGCGGGCGCCATCACCGGCGGCGACGTCACGGTGACCAACGTGATTCCAGAACACGTCGAGCCGGTGATCGCCAAGCTGCGCGAGGCCGGGGTCGAGGTGACCGTGAAAGATGACTCGGTACGCGTGCGCGCCCGTGGACGGACCCAGGCGGTGGACATCAAGACAATGCCCTACCCCGGGTTCCCAACCGATATGCAGGCGCCTTTTCTGGCCTTTCTCTGTCTTTGCGAGGGCACCAGCGTGGTCCACGAGACCATCTTCGAAGACCGGTTCAAGCACGTGCCGGAGCTTCGGCGGATGGGCGCCTCGGTGAAGATCGAGGGGCAGACGGCGATCGTCCGCGGTATGGCCTACCTGGGGGGCGCGACGGTTCAGGCCACCGACCTCCGGGCGGGGGCGGCCCTGGTTCTGGCCGGGCTGGCCGCCGAAAACACGACGGTGATCGAACAGCCCCTGCACATCGACCGGGGATATGACGACCTGGTGGGTAAATACCAGAAACTGGGTGCTATGATTACCAGGGAGCGGGACTAACCCCGCCGTTTTTTGCTTTGCTCTTGGACAGGCCCCCTGGGCCGGCGTTATAATTAATTGGTCAGGGAGGGGTACCCGCGTGGCGGAACGTCGCTTTAACTGGTGGGAAAGTGTTTTTTTCGCGGCGCTGGTCCTGGTGGCCGCCTTCATCCTCATCCGTTCCTCCCTGTTCGAGGTGCGCCAGGTTACCGTCCGGGGCAACGTCCTCCTCCCGGCGCGCCAGGTCGTGGAGGCCAGCGGGATCGCCCTGGGCACCAACATCTTCCGCGTGCAGCTTGCCGAGGCACAGGCCAGGCTCAAGGGCCTGGCCCTTGTCAAGGAAGCGCGTTTGAGCCGCGACCTGCCGGGCACGGTTGTTATCGAAATCACCGAGCGCCGGCCGGTAGCGCTGATAAACATCCGGGGCCGTTATTGGAGCGTGGCCGAGGACGGGGTACCCCTGCGCGAGGAGTCGCTGGGCGCCCGCGACTTGCCCCTGATTACCGGGGTCGCTCCCGAAGGCCCCGGTCTCGGCCGGGTACTGAGGATCGTCGCCGCTTTTCCCGGCCAAGCCGTGGCGGAACTCTCGGAAATCCACGTGCGGCCCGACCGGTGCCTGGTCGCTTACACCCTGGAAGGTATTGAGGTGCACCTGGGGACGGCAGAAAAGCCGTGGGCGCAGGGTTCTATGTTATTGAGTATCCTTCACGCGGTACGGCGTGACGGCCGCCCGGTGACCTATATAGACTTGTCGGACCCGGAGAAGGCGGTGGTGATGTATGCTGAAAACGGCCTGGATGGCTAACATCAAGAGCGTCCAGTGGGGCGTGGTCCTGGTCGCCTTGACTCTGGGGGTAATGCTCTCGCTCCAGTTTCGTTTCGCCGACGAGAGTTCACGCACTTTAACCATTCAGCGAGTCCAACAGCTGAAGGCCGAACTGGACCGGGAGACGGCGGAGCGTGACCGCCTGCAGGCGCGTCTCGAGGACCTGCGCCGGCAGCTGGACCAGGTCACGGCCAACCCCGCGCTCAGCCGGTTACGCGGCGAGCTGGACACCCTGGGGATCCAGGCAGGGGTAGCGGCCGTTGCCGGACCGGGGGTGGAAGTGACCTTGAACGACAGTGAGGCCCCTCTCCAGCCGGGGCAGGACCCTAACTTCTACGTCCTGCACGACGAGGACCTCCTGAAGGTCATCAACGAACTCCGGGCCGCGGGAGCGGAGGCGCTGGCGATCAACGGCGAGCGTATCCTGGCCACCACCGAGATCCGCTGCAACGGCCCGGTGGTCATCGTCAACAGGACCAGGCACCTGGCGGCCCCGTTCGTCGTGTCCGCCATCGGTGATCCGGATACGCTGGTGTCAGCCCTGAAGATGAAGGGCGGGGTCCTCGATATCCTTGGTTTCTGGGGCATCAAGTCCACGGTGAAGAAGGTCTCCCGCGTCCAAATCCCGGCCTATTCGGGCGCCGTCAGCCTGCAGTACGCGCGTCCCAAGGGAGGGGAGGGCTAAGGCGCCATGGCCAGCAAGTATTCGATCGGCGTTGTGGCCCTTCTCCTGGGGCTGATGATGGCCTTTCAGTTCCGTACCAGCGCGCTGCCGCCGGCCACCGTCTCGGCCGACCGGGTCCAGGGCCTGACCATGGAACTGAAGGACCTGACGGCGGAACGGATGAGCATCGAGGCCGAGATTCGCGACCTGGAAAGCCGGCTGTCGGCGGCGCGGAAGGGCAACGACGAGTTGGAAGTGGCCCTGCGCAAGGAGATCGAGCGTACCAAGGTGATGGCCGGTGTTACGCCGGTGGAGGGCCCGGGCATCGAGGTCATCCTGCGCAACCCTCCGCCCACGGATGGGACGTTGGGCGGTGGCGGTGATCATCTGTTCACGGTACGCGACGAGGATCTGCTGCGCGCCGCCAACGAACTGCGGGCGGCCGGAGCCGAGGCCCTGGCGATCAACGGCCAGCGCCTGACCGGATCCTCGGAGATCAGGCTGGCGGGGGCCTTCATCAACGTCAACATGAACCGTATCACGCCCCCTTACAGGATCCAGGCTATCGGCGACCCGGAGGCCCTCCGTGCCGCCCTGGAGATGACCGACGGCCTGGCCGCGGCGTTGCGCGAATGGGGCGTGGATGTGGAGATCAAGACCCATCCACATATTGAAATCCCGGGCTATCAGGGCCCCAGCACACTTCTCTTCGCGCAGCCCGTGAGGGGGCAGTCTGCGAAAACGGAAGGGTCCTAAACAAAGAAAGCCGGGTTGTCCGGCCTTTGCGGGAAGAGGAGGAACCGAAGAATGTGGCTGTCGATCTGGTTGGCCGTCATCGGGCTTATCGCCGGCGTGGGTATCGGCCTTAATCTGCCGTTGTTCTTGCCCCAGGCCTACTCGAAGTATCTCGGTATCGCCATCCTGGCCGGCCTGGACTCGGTGTTCGGAGGCATCCGCGCCGCCCAGGACGACCGCTTCGATAATGTCATTTTCCTCTCCGGTTTTGTGGGCAACGCCCTGGTGGCCGGGTTGCTGGTGTTTATCGGGGACCGGTTGGCCGTCGACCTCTACCTGGCCGCCATCGTCGCTTTTGGGGTTCGCCTCTTCCAGAACCTGGCGCTGATCCGGCGGCACCTGTTTCACAAATAAAATAAATTTCCCGCGCCGTTAAAGGAATAGCGGTCGCAGTGTTGAATCTTCCTGCTATAGCTGGAAGTGGCACAAACCCCGAAGGAGGAGCGGGATGATCGACCTTGAACTGGAACCCACCGGCGTGGCGAACATTAAGGTTATCGGAGTCGGCGGAGGGGGCAATAACGCGGTCAACCGCATGATCAGCGCCGGGCTGAGGGGCGTGGAGTTTATCGCCATCAACACCGATGCCCAGGCCCTGACCATGTCGTTGAGCAGCCAGAAGGTGCAGATCGGCGCCAAGCTGACCAAGGGGCTCGGCGCCGGGGGAAACCCGGAAATCGGGCAGAAGGCGGCGGAGGAAAGCCGGGACGAGATCGTTGAGTGCCTGAAGGGAGCCGACATGGTCTTCGTCACCGCCGGCATGGGCGGCGGCACCGGAACCGGGGCGGCGCCGGTGGTGGCCGAGATCGCCCGCGAGCAGGGCGCCCTGACGGTGGGGGTGGTCACCAGGCCCTTTACCTTCGAGGGACGGAAGCGCTACTCCCAGGCCAATACCGGCATTGAAAACCTCCGGACCCGCGTTGACACCCTGATCACCATCCCCAACGACAAGCTGCTGCAGGTCATCGATAAGAACACCTCCATCATCGAAGCCTTCCGTATCGCGGACGACGTCTTGCGCCAGGGCGTGCAGGGGATCTCCGACCTGATCGCCGTCCCCGGCCTCATCAACCTGGATTTTGCCGATGTGAAGACGATCATGCGGGAAACCGGCTCGGCCCTGATGGGCATCGGGACGGCCAGCGGGGAGACCCGGGCGGTAGACGCGGCGCGCCTCGCCATTTCCAGCCCGCTGCTGGAGACCTCGATTGAGGGAGCGCGGGGAGTTCTACTGAACATCACCGGCGGTTCTTCGCTGGGCCTCTTCGAGGTGAACGAGGCTGCGGAGATCATCGCCCAGGCCGTGGACCCGGATGCCAACATCATCTTCGGCGCGGTGATTGACGAGACCCTGAACGACGAGGTGCGTGTAACCGTCATTGCCACCGGTTTCGAGGCGCCGGTCGAGCGCGTCTCCAGGGATGAGATGGAGATCAAGCCGGTGGCGCGGCCCGGCGTGCAGGATATCGAAATACCGGTTTTCCTGCGCCGCCGCCGTTAGGCGAAAGGGAAAGCGCAAAATTAGGCCGTAAAAGGTTTTCTGCACCGGACAAGGGACGACACAGGATTCTTACCCCGGTCTTCTATAATGGAAGCCGGGGTATTTCATTTCCGTCATAGCTGTCCAGGGATGGCTCATATATATTTGGTAGCGGACTGGGGGCGAGGGGGATGACCTATACCGTCTACCTGGACGAGGTGCTGGCCGGAAACCTGGTGATGAACTTCGCCATCCTCTGGGTGACCGCCCGTTTCAGCCGGTGCCCCGCCCCCCTATGGCGCCTGGCCGCCGCGGCGGCCCTCGGGGCGCTTTACGTCATGGCAATCTTCCTTTGCCCGGTGCCGCTGGCCGCCGGGCTGCCGGCGAAACTCGCCCTGTCGGTGGTCATGCTCCTTGTCGCCTTCGGCTTCCCCCCGTGGCGGACCCTGGGAGGGATCCTGGTCCTGTTCTATCTTTGCTCCTTCGGCCTGGGGGGCCTGGTCTTCGGCTTGAGTTTCCTGCTTGGGGGCGGCCCCGGGGATCCCAGTCAGCTGTTTGCTATGCCGCAGCACTTTTTCTGGCCGGCGGTTGCCATCTCCCTTCTCATAGCCTGGGGCGTTGGGCAGGCGGGCCGGACCTTCTTGCGGCGCCGGCAACTGAAGGGCCTGTTCCACCTGCCGGTGACGATCACCCTGTACGGGCGGCGCCTGCGCCTGGAAGCGTTGCTGGACACCGGCAACCAGCTGGCGGACCCTCTGTCGCATGCGCCGGTGATCGTCGTGGAATACGAGGCCGTACGCAAGCTCCTGCCTGAAGCGGTCCAACGGCTCCTTTCCCGGGCCGACGGGCGGGACCCCGACTATGCAGCCATTCTGGAGTCCCTGCGGGATACACGCTGGGCGACAAGGTTCCGCCTGATCCCGTTTTCTTCGCTCGGGCGCGCCCACGGGCTGCTGCTCGGCTTTCGGCCGGACGAGGTCGAGGTTGTTTTCGGGAGGGAAAGGCTCAAGATACGCGACGTGATCGTGGCCATCTACCAGAGGCGCCTCAGCCCGGAGGCGGGATACCGGGCGCTCTTGAACCCCAGGCTTCTGGAAACAGGGGCGGGCATACCCTTTCAACTGGCGCCCAATTAGGGGACCGGGCACACAGGACCTTGCGGGGGGAGGAGGGACGATGCGTTGTCGCTGATTACGGGCGTCCGCCGGTTTGGGGAGCGGATCCTGCTCCGGCTTCGTCTGTGGTGGCGGCGGAGGCAAGGGGAGGTACACTACGTCGGGTCCAGCGAGACCCTGCCCCCGCCCCTCTCGGTGGACGAGGAGATTGGGCTGATCAGCCGTCTCGAGGCCGGGGACAGCGCCGTGCGCACCGTCCTCATCGAGCGCAACCTGCGCCTGGTGGTCTACATCGCGAGAAAGTTTGAAAACACCGGGGTGGGGATCGAGGACCTGGTGTCGATCGGGAGCATCGGGCTCATCAAGGCGGTTAATACCTTTGACCCCTCGAAGCGGATCAAGCTGGCCACTTACGCCTCCCGCTGCATCGAGAACGAAATCCTGATGCACCTGCGCCGCAACGCTCGGACGCGGAGCGAGATCTCCTTCGAGGAGCCCCTGAACGTCGACTGGGACGGCAACGAACTCCTGCTCTCCGACGTCCTGGGCACCGAAGGGGACATTATCTACAAGAACCTGGAGGATGAAGTGGACCGTAAGCTCCTGCGCCTGGCGCTGCAGAAGCTTTCGGGGCGGGAGCGGATGATCATGGAGCTGCGCTTCGGGCTGGCCGGGGACGGCGTGGAAAAAACGCAGAAGGAGGTCGCGGACCTGCTAGGCATTTCTCAGTCTTACATCTCCCGGCTCGAGAAGCGGATCATCAAGCGCCTGCGCAAAGAGATCAGCCGGCTGGGATAAGGGGAAGTGGGAAGTGGGAAGTGGGATGCTTGAAGGAATTCGCTTCGCCAATCCCCATCAAGTCTGATGATTGACGACCGTTATGCACGCCAGAACCGGGTGTAGCAGAAGAGGTGAGGGGCAGAGGAATCCCCCTCCGCTTCCAGTCCAGCACTCAACTTTATACTTTGGTTGAATTGCAAACCTAAGTACAGACGGCTTTCCTAAGGCAGTAAGTTGAGTGCTGGAAGCCGAGTCGGGGGAATCCCCTGCCCCTCCCCCCATACCACCTCTTATATCCCACATGTGTTCTCACCTCTCACCTCTCACATCCCACATCCCACATCTCACATCATAGCTGACTGGCGCTTTCCGGCGGGAAAGCGCTTTTTTGTTTGGCCATGGCCGCGTATAGCCCCAGATGGGCGGGGCAATAATGAGTAACGCATAAAGCATAGGGGAGGCCGTGGCCTGTGGTCAACAAGGTGGAGATCTGCGGTGTCAACACCTCCAAGCTTCCCGTCCTCACCTCCGCCCAGATGCGCGAACTCTTCGTAGCGATGCACAACGGTGACCCCTCCGCCCGGACTAAGCTCGTTAACGGTAACCTCCGCCTGGTTCTCAGCGTTATCCAGCGCTTCACCAACCGCGGCGAGTTCGTCGACGACCTCTTCCAGGTGGGCTGCATCGGCCTGATAAAGGCCATCGATAACTTCGACCTCTCCCAGAACGTCAAGTTCTCCACTTACGCCGTGCCGATGATCATCGGCGAGATCCGGCGGTACCTCCGCGACAACAACCCGATCCGCGTCTCCCGCTCCCTCCGGGACGTCGCCTACAAGGCGCTCCAGGTGCGGGACAGCCTGGCCAACCGTTTCTCCCGGGAACCCTCGGTGACCGAGATCGCCCAGGAACTGAAGATCCCCCGGGAGGAGATCGTGTTCGCCCTGGACGCCATCCAGGAGCCGGTTTCCCTTTTTGAACCGATCTACCACGACGGCGGGGACCCGATCTTCGTGATGGACCAGATCTCGGACGAGAAGAACCACGACAGCACGTGGCTGGAGGGGATCGCCATCCGGGACGCGCTGGACAAGCTGAGCGACCGGGAAAGGCTGATCCTCACCCTGCGCTTCTTCGAGGGCAAAACGCAGATGGAGGTGGCGGAGGAGATCGGAATCTCCCAGGCGCAGGTATCCCGCCTCGAGAAGGCCGCCTTGAACCATATGCGTAAGTACGTATAAGCGCCGTGAAAAGCGTCGCCTGGTATCCGGGATGTGAGATGCGGGATGTTTTGCCGCCCGCATAACCGGCCATACTATCAGATGAACCGACATTCATCAACTATTTGCGGAGGAAAGACCGATGCGCTGTCCGAGAGTAGTGGCCTGCACGGTGGCCGCCGCCCTGATCCTGACCGGTGCCGCCTTCTGGCACTGGGCGGGACAGGCGGTACGGGCCTACAACCCCGAGAACCTGATCCGGTTTCACGTAATAGCCAGCAGCGATACCGAGGAGGACCAGGAACTGAAGCTCAAGGTCCGGGATGCCGTGGTCGGGGAAATGGCCCCCCGCCTAAAAGGAGTGCAAGACGTAACCGAAGCGCGCGAACGGGTACGCGAGAACCTCGACCGTATCCAGGAAGTGGCGGCCCGGACGGTAAAGGCGTCCGGGAAGGATTACCCGGTTCGTGTCTACTACGGGCACTTCGATTTCCCGGAGAAGGAATACGGCTCTCTGAAGGTCCCCGCGGGCAATTACGAGGCGGTGCGGGTAGTCATCGGCGACGGCCAAGGGCGGAACTGGTGGTGCATTCTCTTCCCGCCGCTCTGTTTCGTCAGTGCCAAGGAGGACGCCGTCCCGGCCGCGGCGTCGCCCCTGCCGCCGGTGGAGATCCGGTGGCGCCTGAAGGTCGTGGAGTTATGGGAGCAATACGTAAAGCTATAAACTTAAACGCAGACCTTAAGAACGCCGCTCCGGGAAGGGGCGGCGATTTTCATGCCCGGGGGTGTTGGCTGCTCCGTATCACGCATATAGATATGGCGAGGTGATCCTCATGGTAAAAATGTCTGACCTGCGGATGCGGGAAGTGGTCAATGTCCACGACGGCCGTCGCCTGGGGCTGATCAAGGATGTCGACATCGACCTCGAGACCGGACGGATCACGGCCCTGATCCTGCCCGGCGCATCGCGCCTGATGGGCTTTTTCGGGCGGGAAGAAGAAGTGGTTGTTCCCTGGGAGAAAATCGTCCGGATCGGGGTTGACGTGATCCTGGTGGAGGCACCCAACTTCACGGAGGCCCGGTACCCAAGACGATAAACCCCCGCATTCTTCGCGTCATTCCCGGAAGGCCCTGTGCAAGTCCGAGCGGGGCCTTTCTTGTTTTTCCGAGGGTCATTGCCAGGCACAGACATTAACGATAAAATTTTAGGCAGATCATTGCCGGTCAGTTGGCTGCAAAGGGAGGACGAGTTTTGCTAAAGATCTTCCAGGGGTTGATCACCCAGCCGCACCCCGCCGCGAGCGTTCAGGAAAGCTTTCCCGCGTCCGGCCTTAACCCGCCGGTGACGGACGTCAACCCTTACCTGCTGGATGCCGGCGCGCGGATCTGGGTCTGGGAGTTTTCAACCCGCCACCTGGGCTGCCTGCCGGTGGGCGAGGTCGCTTCCGGTTTCGGCGACCACCGCTACCGTGTGGTAAGCATGAACCTGCTTACCGGGCAGATGCGCCTCAAGGCGGTAACCTCGGTCCGCGGGCCCGGCCGGTCGCCGACGATGGTGCGCCTGACCCTGGCGTCGGGCCAGTCGATCGTAACCACTCCCGGCTGTCCCGTCCTGACCATCAGTGAGCGGGGGCAGATCACCACCGTCCCCGCGGTGGATGCCGAACTCGCCCTTGTTCCCCGGCGAATAGAGATGTGCTACGAGGTACGGGACAACGCCAGGCAGTTCGCCGGCATTCTTGACGTCTGCAGGGTGGACCCGGAGGCCCACGTTGAATACGGGTGGATCCGGCCCCTGGTAACGAAAGCCTGGGGCTGGGACCGCCTGGAGGGCTACCCCCGGGTGGGGGAAGAGGTAATCGAAGAGCTTCGCGCCGACATCGAGCGGCGAGCCCGAAAGATGAACGCCCACAAGCTGAGTAAAATGGACTGCCTGGATTGCCTGGTGAAGGTGGCCGATAACTTCGCCCAGAGCATCTCCCTGCTCCTAACTTTTGCCATCCTTGACCGGGTCTTCCCGGTCAGGGTGACGTCCGTTGAAACCCTGCCGGGCTCCGATGCGGTTTGGGGTTTGACGATTGAGGACAACGAGAACTTCCTGACCGCCGAGGGGGTATACCTGGGCCAGCCCGAATGACGGCGGCCGCTTGTCCGTTATCGAAAGTACAAGGAATTTCGGCGAGAAATCCCGGCTGAACGGTTATTTGTGGCCATTTGCCGTGTTAGAGCAGCTTCATCAGTTTTGACAAGTCATGCCAGCAGGATTATATAAGGAATAAGGCTGACCGGGCTAGACAGGGCTTGACCACCGTTACACCACCGCAATTAGCCGCCGGGACGAAAAACCCACCCAGGATTTCACCTTCATCCAAATCATAAACCACCGTTCCTCAACAGGGATCAGAGAGCAGCCAGCCCACACCCGGACGTATTCATGGCCGAGAAAGGGGTGATACTTGCCGGGGCTACCCGGAGGCCGCTCAGAACCCTGCCCGACCTTACCGGGCGGCGGAAGCGTCCGTGCTCTTGTACACCGTTACGGCCCACACCGTCTGACGTTATCTGCATGCGACTCTCTTCGGTACCGATTATCCTCTTCTGGAGGCGGACGATGACGGAAGGAGGATGAAATGCGGTGCTATCCCTCAAGCCAAACCTGGACTTCGCCAAGCGCTATGTAGAGGAACAGACCCTACGGCAACTCCTGGACTACATCGGCAAGGACCCGGGAAAAAACCTGCCCCGAATCGCCTCCCTAGCCCGTCTGGTGGCCAGAGCGGAGCATCACCGGAGGCACGTTGATATGATCCTGAGGCATCACCAGGAGAATCCCGTCATCCGGGATTTCATCCACCGGCTGTTCACCAGGACGCATCCCAAGGTGAAGGAGCGCCTGCTGTACAACTGGTTCATTAACGCCCAAATCATCGGCATCCCCCGGCAGAGGCAACTGTCCGAGCAACTGGGCATCAACATACCGAACTTCTTCCTTATCGACCCCACCAGCAGCTGCAACCTGGCCTGCACGGGCTGCTGGGCCGGGAGGTATGCCCCCAAGGACGTCCTGGGCTTCGAAACCCTGGATCGCCTGCTGAAGGAGGCCAAGGAGCTGGGCATCTACTGGGTGGTAATGTCGGGCGGGGAGCCCTTCAAGTACCCGCGGCTGATAGAACTCTGCTCCCGGCACAGCGACATGGCCTTCATGCTTTACACCAACGGCACGTTGATCACGGAGAAAGTGGCCGATGCCATACTAAACGCCGGTAACATGACGCCGTCCTTCAGCCTGGAGGGGTGGCGTGAGGCTACTGACGCCCGCCGCGGACCGGGGGTCTTCGACCGGGTCATGCGGGCGATGGACCTGCTGCGTGAAAGGGGCATGGTCTTCGGGGTTTCCGTAACGATCACCAGGCACAACCTCGATGAGATCGTCAGTGACGCATTTATTGATTTCTTATTGGAGAAGGGTGTGACCTACGGCTGGTCGTTCCATTACGTGCCCGTGGGACGCAACCCGGACCCCGACCTGATGATCACGCCTGAACAGCGGGCCTACCTGGCGGAACGCATACCCTACATCCGCATGCATAAGGGCCTCATGATCGCCGACTTCTGGAACGACGGGGAATTGACCGGGGGGTGCATCGCCGGCGGGCGACGCTACTTCCACATAACAGCGGCCGGGGACGTGGAGCCGTGCGCCTTCGCCCACTTCGCGATGGATAATATCAAAGAGAAGAGCCTCAAGGATGTGCTGTCCTCGCCCCTCTTCAAGGCCTACCAGAAAAGGCAGCCCTTCGCCGAGAACCTTCTGCGGCCCTGCCCCATCATCGACTGTCCCGCGGCCCTGCGGGCGATCGTGGCGGAATCGGGAGCCCGGCCGACGCACGAAGGGGCCGATGCCATCCTTTTCGGGGACCTGGCCGCCGCGCTCGACCGCCGTTCCGCCGCCTGGGCCGAAGTGGCCGACCCAATCTGGGAGGCCCGCCAGACCGCCAGGCAGCAGGCCGAGAAAAGCGCAGCCGCCGGTTGATCACAGTAAAACGGCCCGGACGTCAGCCCGGGCTTCTTATCAGGACCCCTACAAATTTCTATCCATTTCCACTTAATTTCGCCCGGGCGTCAGCCCGGGCTAATTTCTACAACTTAATGACACCCCGCGCAGCTTGAGGAATTGCACCCGCTGCAGCCGCCGCCCGCGCCGCCGGCGGGGCCCCCGTCCGTCCCGCGCGCGGCGAAGGTTGAAAGAAGCCGCTGGGGCCCGGCGGCGCCGCACTCCGGGCAGTGAATGCTTTTCGTATCGTCCCCGAGGGCGCAGAGCTTTTCGAAACGTTTGCCGCAGGCCGGGCAACGGAACTCGTAGATCGGCACGGTTATCCATCTCCCTCATGCGTTGACTTCCACCAACTAGCTTAGCCCCCCCGTGAGGGGCTGTCAAGCCGGGGCGGAAAAGGGTTCGCTTGTGACGGCGCAAACCTTTCCGTTATAATCTAGTTAATCCTAAAGTCGAGCGGGGGAGGTTTTTGTGTGTTTTTAACTTTTTACGGGGCTGCTGATACCGTAACCGGGTCCTGCTTCGTTCTCGACACCAGTTACTGCCGGATTATGGTGGACTGCGGCCTCTTCCAGGGGTCCAAAACCGTTAAGCAGCGCAACTATGATCCTTTTCCTTTCCCGCCGCGGAGCATCGATTACGTGCTGTTGACCCACGCCCATATCGACCACAGCGGCCTCATCCCGAAGCTGGTGAAACACGGGTACAACGGTCCGATTATTACCACCCGCTGCACCATGGACCTGTGCGGCGCCCTTTTGCCGGACAGCGCCCACGTACAGGAAACAGAGGTGGAAAACAAGAACCGCAAGGCGCGGCGGGCCGGGCGCCCGCTGATCCAGCCTATCTATACAGTGGATGATGCCCTGGCGGCGATGCGCTTGTTTCAGGGTGTCGGTTACGATGAAGAGGTCCAGCTCTGCCGGGGGGTCCGCGCCCGTTTCCGGGATGCGGGGCATATCCTGGGCTCGGCGCTGATCGAACTCTGGGTGCGGGACGGCGACCAGGAGACCAAGTTTGTCTTTTCCGGGGACCTGGGCAACTACGGCCGGCCCTTCGTCGAAGACCCCACCGACATCTGGGAGGCCGACTGCCTCTTGCTGGAATCCACTTACGGCGACCGCATCCATAACCCCGAGGGCCTGGATATGAAGGCCCGGTTGCGGGACGTTATCCAGCGCACCTACAAACGGGGCGGGAACGTCCTTATCCCCGCCTTCGCCGTTGAGCGCACCCAGGAACTGATCTACGACCTGTCCCTCCTCAGCAGGGCCGGCGAACTCCCGCCGGTGCAGATCTATGTGGACAGTCCCCTGGCGGCCGCGGTGACGAGGGTCTTCACCAACCACCACGAGTGTTACGACGACGAGACGCGGGAGCTGGTGGCGGCCGGGGCGGCCCCGCTTGAAATGCCGAACCTCCGGTTCTCGCAGACCGCCGAGGAATCCCGGATGCTCAACGCCACGCCGAGCGGGCTGGTGATTATCGCCGGAAGCGGAATGTGCGACGCCGGGCGTATCCGGCACCACCTGAAGCATAACCTGTGGCGGCCGGAATCGAGCGTGGTCTTCGTCGGCTACCAGGCCGAGGGCACGCTGGGGCGGCGCCTGCTGAACGGCGAGAAGGACGTGCGCATCTTCGGCGACGACATCTGTGTCCGGGCGGAAATCGTCAACATCGACGGCTTTTCCGCCCACGCCGACCAGCGCATGCTGGTCAACTGGTTAAAGAAGTTCTCTGTGCTTCCCCAGCAGTTCTTCCTCGTCCACGGCGAGCCGGCGGCCGCGCGGGCGCTCCAGGACCGGATCGTTAAGGACGTCGGCCTTCTGGGGGTTATACCCCGCTGGCAGGAGACCGTGGCCGTGCGGGGCGGGCGGCACGTGCAGGACAAGGTCCGCCAGGCCTGCGCCGGCTTCTGGGCGCGGCTGGAGAACTTCCTGGAGCAGAACCCGGACCGCGCGGTCTATGACGAGGTTATGTCGCGGCTCAATGAACTGCAGCAGCTCATCGACGAGAAAGCCGGGGGTAAAGGTGTGGCCTGAGAATGCGGGGAGATGAAAAGAAGGCGCTTTTCGCGGCGGAGTCACGTAACGGGGTGCCCCTCTACCTGCCGTTTGCCGGCCTGGAGGGCATCATCGCCGGCTTCACCACGCGGCACGGAGGTTGCAGCGAGGGCCCTTACGCCACCCTGAACCTGGGGCTGCACGTTGGTGACGAGCCGCGGCGGGTGCTGGCGAACCGGGCCACGCTGGGGGAGACGCTGGGCTACGACCCCGAAAAGGCGGTTTGCGCGGCGCAGGTCCACGGAACGCGCGTGGCGGTGGTCGGGAAAAAAGAGGCCGGAAATGGAGCGATGGCCGTGGATGACGCGCTGCCGGGGATCGACGGCCTGGTGACCACAGCGCCGGGGCTGCCCCTGCTGGCCTTTTTTGCCGACTGCGTTCCGCTCTTTCTTTACGACCCCGTGCGGCGGGCGGCGGCCCTGATCCACGCCGGCTGGCGCGGCACCGCGGGGCACATCGCCGAGACCGCCGTAAAGGTAATGAAAGAAGAGTGTGGCTGCCGCCCGGAGGACCTCTGGGCCGTTATCGGGCCGTCGATCGGCCCGTGCTGCTACCGGGTGGGGAACGAAACCGCGGCCCGCTTTGGGGAAGGCCCGTTACCGTACCTAGTGCCGGCGGACGGCGGGACCTGGCGGCTGGACCTCTGGGAGGCGAACCGCCGCCACCTTCTGGCGGCGGGCCTGGCGGAGGGCCGCATCGCCGTTGCCGGGCTGTGCACGGCTTGTCACCATGAGACCTTGTTCTCCTACCGCGCCGGCCGGGGGACCACGGGACGGATGGCGGGCCTGGTCATGCTGGAGGGGTGAAGCCGGATGGCAATGATCCTGGTCGTGGACGACGAGAAACACATCCTGGAACTGGTCCGCTACGCCCTGGAGAGGGAAGGCCACCGGGTGCTGACGGCCGGGGACGGGGTGACGGCCCTGCACCTTGCCCAGGAACGGCTCCCCGACCTGGTTATCCTGGACGTGATGCTGCCCGAGCAGGACGGCCTGGCGATATGCCGTCGTCTGCGCAACGGTCCCTCCACCGGCCGTATCCCCATCATTATGTTAAGCGCGCGGGGCCAGGAAACGGACCGGGTGCTGGGGCTGGAGACCGGGGCCGACGACTACATTACGAAACCCTTCTCGGTACGGGAACTGGCGGCCCGGGTTAAGGCCCACCTCCGCCGCAAGGCGGCGGAACCCGAAAAGGATGTCCTTACCTGCGACGGCCTGACCATTGACCCCCGGCAGTACACTATCGCTTGCGGCGGCCGGAATGTAAGCTTGACGCCCAAAGAGTTCGAACTCCTCTGGTATCTGGCGCAGCACCGAGGGCGGGTCCTGACGCGGGAGGAACTCCTGGAGAGCGTTTGGGGTTACGAATACGGCGGGGATTCACGTACCGTGGATGTCCATGTCCGCCACATCAGGCAGAAGCTGTCCGGGTTGCCGCTGGGAGACGGGCTGATTGAGACGGTCCGCGGTGTAGGCTACCGGGTACGCGAGGGGTAATAGATCAGGATGTATCAAACCTTGCAGACGAAAATCTTTACCGGCTTCATAGCGTTGGTCCTGATCCTGGGAGGGGTCTACGGCCTGACTCGCGCCGGGGTCATCCCGGAGACGGCGGGCATCGTCCTCGCGGCGCTGGTCACGGCGGCCGCCGCCTACCTGACAAGCCGCGCGGTCACCCGTCCCCTGCAGGAGGTCGCCGAGGCGGCCACCGACATCGCCGGGGGCGACCTGGAGCGCCGCATACGCTTTTCCGGCTCCGACCCGGCGGGGAAACTGGCCCAGAGCCTGAATAAGCTGGCCAACAGCCTGCGCCGCTCGCTGGTCGAGGTCACGGAAGAGCGTAACCGTATGCAGGCCATCCTGGACAGCATGGCCGACGGCATGATCGCCCTCGACGGCGAAGGGCGGGTAATGGCCCTCAACCCGGTGATGGAAAAGGTCTTCGGCATCAGCGAGGGCATTGTGCGAGGAAAGCCCCTTCTCCAGGCGGTGCGCGACTACGAGTTGGAGAGGCTGTGGCGGGAAGTCCTGCAGACGGGAAAGCCCGTAAAACAGGAACTGCGCCTTTTGACCCCGGAGCCGCGGATTTTCAGCGCCCATCTCACGCCCTTGAAGGGTGCCGAGGGCGGGGTGGTCGCCATCCTGCGTGACATTACTGAACGGCGACGCCTGGAAAGGTTACGCACGGAATTCATTGCCAACGTATCCCATGAGCTGCGGACGCCGTTAACCTCGATCCGCGGATTTGTCGAGACACTGATGGACGAGGCCGTGGACGACCCCGAGGTCGCCCGCCGCTTCCTGGGGATCATCGACCAGGAAGCGGCGCGCCTGTCGCGCCTGGTCGAAGAGATGCTCAAGCTAGGTAAGATAGAGGAGCACCAGCGTCACTTCCGCCGGGTGCCGGTGGATGTGCGCGCCCTGGTGAAGCGGGCGGCCGACGTGTTTTCCGAGCAGGCCGCGGCCCGGGGGCTGACGCTGGAGGTCGAGGTGCCTGACGAACTGCCGCTGGTGGGCGGGGAGGCGGACCTCCTTACCCAGGTGCTGGACAACCTGCTGTCCAACGCCCTGAAGTTTACCGACCGCGGGGCCATCCACCTGAAGGCCTGGAACGAGGAAGACCGGGTGATGATCGAGGTCCGCGATACCGGAATCGGCATCCCGGAAGAGGCTCTTCCCCGGATCTTCGAGCGTTTCTACCGGGTGGACCGGGCCCGCGCCGCCGGGAGGGGCGGAACCGGGCTGGGCCTGGCCATCGTCAAACATGTCGTGGAGGGGCACGGCGGGCAGGTCAGCGTCAGCAGCACGGTCGGGAAGGGGACCTCCTTTACCGTCAGGCTCCCGGCCCTGTCCCCTTCTTAATGAGGATTTAACATGGGCTTAACGCTGAACTAACAGGGTTGTGCTACAGTTCGTTGGGGAGGGACGACGATGCAGATGAAAATCGCCGTTCAGGATCTGGACCTTTACTATAAAGACTTCCAAGCTCTGCGCCATGTCAGCATTGACATCCAGGAAAACGAGATCACGGCCCTCATCGGCCCTTCGGGCTGCGGCAAGACGACCTTCCTGCGCGTACTGAACCGGATGAATGACCTCATCGAGGGCGTGCGCGTCGGGGGGAAGGTCCTGCTCGACGGCCAGGACATCTTCGCGCCGGACATGGACGTGGTTCAGCTCCGCAAGCGCGTGGGAATGGTCTTTCAGCGGCCGAACCCCTTCCCGATGAGTATATACGACAACGTGGCCTACGGCCCGCGGATTCACGGCCTGAAGAACAAGGCCCGGCTCGACGAGCTGGTCGAGCGCAGCCTGCAGGGGGCCGCTCTCTGGGACGAGGTCAAGGACCGGCTGCGCAGGTCCGCCCTGGGCCTCTCGGGCGGGCAGCAGCAGCGGCTGTGCATCGCGCGCCTGCTCGCCGTGGAGCCGGAGGTAGTGCTCATGGATGAGCCCACCTCGGCCCTCGACCCGGTTTCCACCCTCAAGATCGAAGAACTACTCCAGGAACTGAAGCATAAGTACACTATCGTCATCGTTACCCATAACATGCAGCAGGCGGCCCGGGTATCGGATACCACGGCCTTTTTCCTGTCCGGGGACCTGGTGGAATACGGGCGTACGGAGGTCATCTTCACCAAGCCGCGTGACAGGCGCACCGAGGATTATATAACCGGGCGTTTCGGTTGATATTTCCTATTGTCGTTTATGGGGGGATATGGTAAGGTTAGTTACATATATCACAAGAGAAAAAACGAGAATTGCTCCGGCCCGACGGCCGGGGACGGGGAGAGTGATGGGATTGGCCAACCGGCAGAGCTTCGACCGGGAACTGGCTGTTCTGCAGCAAGATATCCTGCGGATGGCCAGCCTGGTGGAGCAGAACATTTATGACGCCATTGAATCCCTTATCAAGCAGGACCCGATGATCGCCAAGAAAGTGGTCATGGGTGACGACGCCATCGACGCCCTGCGCTATGAAATCGAGAACGACTGTGTCCGGTTAATCGCCACCCAGCAGCCGATGGCCCGTGACCTGCGGATCATCGTGACCGGGATTAAGATTTTGACCAACCTGGAGCGGATGGGGGACCACGCCGTGGACATCGCACGCGCGGCGATGTGCGTTTGTGGGCGGATGCCCGCCGAGGCCCTGGACCTCATTCCCAAGATGGCCCGCCTGGTTCAGCAGATGGTCAAGGACGGCCTTGACTCTTACGTCCACGCCGATACGACCAAGGCCCGCCAGCTCTGCGAGACCGATGACGAGGTTGACGAGATCTACCACCAGATTTTCCAGAACCTCATCGTGTTCATGCAGGAGAACCCGCACACCATCCCCTGCGTGGTCTATCTCCTGCTGGTGGCCCGCCACCTGGAGCGACTGGCCGATCGCGCGACGAACATCGCGGAGGATGTCATTTTCCTGGTGACGGGGGAACTGCAGGAGCTGAATTAGCGGGTGCAGGATTTACCCGGACCGCCGGCGAATAGCTTGGGTAATCCTAATCCATTAAGGTGAGCGCGTGGTTTTAACACGCCGGCGACAACGGCGTTTCGTTTTTCTTTCCGGTGTTATGGGCCTGGCCTTGGCGGCCTGGCTTGCCTGGCCGGTTGTGGCCGGCATGCTGGCGCGCGTGGAGCCGATGCGCGAGGCCGAGGCCGTTGAAGAGAAGATCATTGAGGCCCTGGTGATACGTGACGAGACGGTGGTGGCCGCCCCGGCGGAGGGGACGCTTCGTTGCTCTGTCCCCGAAGGCGAGCGGGTGAGAAAGGGGACGCCTTTCGCCTACCTCGAGACCCCAGGCCAGAAGTACGCCCTCCGCGCGCCGGTCGCAGGGGTCCTTTCTTACCGCCTCGACGGGATGGAAACGCTTCTTGACCCGGAAGACCCCTGGGCCGCCCGCGAGCTTCCACCTGCACGGGCGATTGACCGGCATGACGGTGATGTCCTGTCCGGCGGGCAACCGGTGGCACGCGTGGTGGATAACCTTGACCCGTTGATCCTGCGTGTCAGGGTGGAGCCGGGAAGCCTGCCTCCGAGCCTGGTCAAGGCCGGCGCCTCCTGGACGATGCGCGAGGAAGGGGGGACGCCCTTCGGGGCGGAGGTGGCCGGCGTTCTCCCCGACGGAACGGGGACGGTTGTAGCCTTGCGGGTCGATTCCTATCCACAACGCCTGCTCGGTGTTCGCCGGCTTTCCTGCCGGGTTATGACGCGCCGGGCAGCCGGGCTGGCCGTGCCCGAGAACGCCCTGGTTTTCCGTGAAGGGCGGCCGGGGCTTTACCTTGCGCCCAAGGGCGTGGCGCATTGGGTGCCGGTGAGGGTGGAGCATCGCCTGGGGGGACAGGCCTTTATTTCCGGTCCGGGGCTTGAGGTCGGCACCCGCTACATCGCAAATCCCCGGTGGGTACGGGAAGGAGTCCGCGCGCGCTAGAATGGCCGTTGACGTACGCGAAAACCTGGAGCGGGTGCGGGGGAAAATCGCCGAGGCCGCCGCCCGCGCGGGAAGGGATGCCCGGGAGATCACCCTGGTGGCCGTGACCAAGGGAATACCGGTGGATGTCATCAGGACGGCCTTTGAGAACGGCTGCCGGGACCTGGGCGAGAACCGGGTGCAGGAACTGCTGGTAAAGCAAAAACGCCTGGCCGGGGTTCGCTGGCACTTTATCGGGCACCTCCAGCGGAACAAAGTCCGCTCCCTCATCGAACACGTCACCCTGATCCACAGCCTCGACCGGTGGAACCTTGCCGAGGAGATCAGCCGCTGTGCGGCGGCCCGCGGCCTCGTTGTCCCGGTCCTGATACAGGTCAATGTGGCGCGGGAAACGACCAAGTACGGCGTGGAGCCCGAGGCGGCCGCCGACCTGGCCGAAGCGGCCGGCAGGCTTCCCGGCCTGTCCATCCAGGGCCTGATGACGATCGCCCCGCAGGCGGACGATCCGGAAGAAGTACGGCCGGTTTTCCGGGCCCTGAGGTCCCTTGGCCGGGAAATTGCAGGCCGGGTTCCTGGATTTTCGTTAAAATACCTTTCCATGGGAATGTCAAACGACTATACTGTGGCTATAGAGGAAGGAGCCAATCTGGTGCGCGTTGGCTCGGCCGTCTTCGGCGCCCGGAGCGCATACACTGAAAGCAGGGGGATGTTTACGGGTGGCTAAGCTGATGGATAAGGTCCTGGGGTTCATTGGCTTTGACGAAGAAGAGCCGGCTGGGGACCACAGCCAGCCTGAACGCCAGGCCGAGGAAGCACAGGAGGGTCTGTATAACGCGCCGTCGAAGAAGAAAGGGGCGGTGCTGAGCCTGCACAGTCAGCGCCAGATGCGGGTCGTAGTCACCGAGCCGCGGACCTTTGACGAGGTGCAGGAAATCGCCGACCACCTGAAAAACCGCCGGCCGGTGGTCGTGAACCTGGAAAAGGCCGAGGCCGACCTGGCCCGCCGGATCGTCGATTTCCTCATGGGCACGACCTACGGCCTGAACGGCGGACTGCAAAAGGTTGGGGCGGGCATCTTCCTTTTCGTCCCCTCGAACGTGGATATCGACGGTACGCTTAAAGGGACGGAACCCGAAAAGGGACTTTTTTCATGGATGAAACTGTAAAGGAGTAACTTAAAGTGGGTTTACAAGGGAAGAAACTGGGCCTTATCGGCGGTGGAGCCATGGGAGAGGCCCTGGCTAGAGGCGTCGTCAACGCCGGGTTGGTGGCCCCGGAGCAGGTCTGGGTCAGCGATGTCAGGGCGGAGCAGCTGGACCGCCTGGCCCGGGAGTTCGGCGTGCGGACGACAACCGATAACACCCGCGTGGCGGCCGAATGTGAAATCATCATCCTGGCGGTGAAGCCCTACATACTGGGTACCGTCCTGGACGGGCTGGCGCCGAGCCTGGGGCCGCGGCACACCCTGATCAGCATCGCGGCCGGGGTTCCCCTGTCCTTCCTTGAGGAACACACGCCGCCTGAGGTGGCCCTGATTCGGGTGATGCCCAACACCCCGTGCCTGGTGAACGAGGGGGCCAGCGCCTTCGCCCCCGGTCGGGGGGCGGGGCCCGCTCAAGCGTCTTATGCCCGGGACATCCTGGGGGCCGTGGGGCGTGTGGTGGAGGTTCCCGAGCAACTGCTTGATGCCGTCACGGGGCTCTCCGGCAGCGGGCCGGCCTACGTCTACCTGATGATCGAGGCCCTCAGCGACGGCGGGGTGCGCATGGGGCTTCCGCGGGACGTCGCGACGCTGCTGGCGGCACAGACCCTGGTCGGCGCGGCGCGGATGGTCCTGGAGACCGGAGAGCATCCCGGCCGGCTGAAGGATATGGTTACTACTCCCGGGGGAACGACGGCCGAGGGCCTGGCGGTGCTCGAAGCGGGGGCCGTGCGCGGGTGCCTGATCCGTGCCGTGGAGATGGCGACGAAGAAGTCTGTAGCTTTGCGATCGTAATTGGCACCCCGACGGGTGCGAAATTAAGTAGAAATTCATAGGGGTTGGACCCTACAAATTTCGCGAGCGCAGCGAGCTAATTACGCGTACGAAGTACGCTGATTACCGGCGCGAAGCGACCTAATTTCAGAGCCTTATTGAGGTGTGCCAATGTCCTTACTCATCCAGCTGGTTAACGTGGCCTTCCAGGTCTATTCCTGGCTTATGATCGCCCGCATCCTGCTCTCCTGGGTTCGGCACGACCCGCGCAACCCGATTATCCGCTTCATTTATGAGATAACCGAGCCTTTCCTGGGCCTTTTCCGGCGCATCATCCCGCCCATCGGCATGGTCGACATCTCGCCGATCGCCGCCTTTATCGTCCTGGATCTTATCCGGCGCTTCGTGCTTTCATTGCTCTGGAACATCTCATGAACGGGCCTCTGGTGAAAGAGGACGCGGCGGGGGTGACCTTGCACGTCCGCCTGCAGCCGCGGGCGGCACGCAACGAATTGGCCGGGCTGCACGGGGACGCGTTGAAGGTACGGGTTACCGCGCCACCGGTGGACGGGCTGGCAAACAAGGCGCTTTGCGCTTACCTGGCCGACCTTTTGGGTGTGCCCGCGGGACGGATCAGCATCCGGTCGGGCCATACCGGGCGGGACAAGCTGGTCCGGGTGGAAGGGAAGAAGGGCGCCGATGTCCTGGCCCTGCTGCGGTTGACGAGGGAATAGAGTTTCAAATATAATAAAGCGGAAATTGAAGAGGCAAGGCCGGTGAACGGGAGGAGTAGGCCACAAACCAGCCTGCAGCGAGCCCGGGGCGGTGGAAGCCGGGCGGCCAGGGGTGGCGCGAAAATCACCCGGGAGGCGCAGGACCGAAAGGCGAGTAAGTCCTGCCGGCGCGCCGCCGTTATCCGGCGTAAAGTGGGGACCGGTGCCGCCGGTCGCCCATAAGGGTGGTACCACGGGAAGATGACTCTCTCGTCCCTGCAGGATGAGAGGGTTTTTTAATTGTCCAGCGCACACCGGAGGGAGAGAGAGACACAATGGACTATGGTGCGACACTGAACCTGCCACGGACCGATTTCCCCATGCGGGCCAACCTGCCTCAGCGGGAGCCCGAGATTCTAAGGTTCTGGCAGGAGATCGGCCTGTACAGCCTGGCACAGGGCAAGAACCGGGGGCGCCCGAAGTTTATCCTGCACGACGGCCCCCCGTACGCGAACGGGCATATTCACATGGGCACCGCGATGAACAAGGTGCTCAAGGATATGGTCATCAAGTTTCACAGCATGGCCGGATACGACGCCCCGTACGTCCCCGGCTGGGACACCCACGGGCTGCCCATCGAGGTGCAGGCCATCAAGGCCTTGAAGATCCGGCGGCACGAGGTCGGCCCCCTGGAGTTCCGCCAGCGGTGCAAGGAATTCGCCCTCAAGTTCGTGGACATCCAGCGTGAGGAGTTCAAACGCCTGGGGGTGAGGGGGGATTGGGACAACCCGTATCTGACCCTGTTTCCCCATTTCGAGAGTCGCCAGATCGAGGTCTTCGGCGAGATGGCCAAGCGGGGTTAAATCTACCTTGGGA
>JASEER010000008.1 GCA_030019475.1 Thermoanaerobacterales bacterium
CACGCCGTCGAGCAGTATGTCAGAACACAGAGACGCAAAAGACTGGCGGAGGAATGCCGCCGGCTGGCCGATGTCGAAGACCTGACCGCTCTGGCGGAAGCGGACCTGGCCGAGCATGCGGAAAGAATGGCCCGGGCCGAGGAGGGTGAGTTCTAATGCCGGGCAACGTGCCGCGCCCGGGAGACATCTACCAGGTCAGCCTCGAAGGCACCGGTCGAGTCCTCAGAGGCCCTCACTATGCGGTGTTTGTCTCCGACGAACCCTTCAATTATCTCTCCACAGTGGTTACGGTTCCTCTCTCTTCGGGCCCCAGGCCCGCTTCCTTCCGCCCGGAAATGCCTCTGCACGGAAAGACAACTCGTGCCCTGCCCGACCAGATACGCGCTATTGTTAAGCACCGGTTGAAGGATTTCCAGGGAAATGTGGCAGATACCTCTTTTTTTCTGGCCCTCAGGATTGCCCTGGGCGAACTGTTTTCTCTGCAGAAACCGTGAGGGTTGAAGGCCGATTAACCTGCTCCGGCCGGGGCCCGGACGCGCGACGGCGTAAAACCACCGTTTGAATTAAGTTTTGCAGGGGAATTGGGTACGGTACATAATAATTAGGTACTAGTTTAGGTACTAACGCCTCCGGCGGGGTAGCGGCGCCGCCGGACTTCGTCGTATGCTACCGGTTCCTTTGAAAAATTCGCATTGACTTCATCAAGTCTCTTTTTCATGACGGAATGGCAGGGTTTTTTAGTGAGGAGAAAGATAATTTCTAAACTTATCGGCGACAACGCCGTGTTTTCCCTTCAACACCGGATATTTAACGTGATCGCCCTAATGGGGATCATCATGTCTTTTTCAGCCTGTCTGGTAAATTACGCTCTTAAGCTGGGAACATTAACGGTAATCGTGCCCTTTGGATGCGGCATTATGGCGCTAGGGCTGTACCTGATGTCTATTATTGGCAGGAAGTATACCGTCCCGGCAGTGGTAACCGTTATCATATTAAGCTTTGTCTTTTTCCCAGCGATGTGGATTATTAACGGCGGGACTTATGGTAGTATTCCTTACTACATGCTCTTAAATGCCGGCATAACCGTGGTCTTGCTTGCAGGTTTGAAGAGAATGCTGATCCTGGCCTTTTACTTTGTGGCCGTAGGTGCCCTTATTGCCGCAGAGTATCGGATTCCGGGCCTTGTAACGAGCTATGACTCCGAACTGATCAGGTACTTGGATTCATCTTTCGGGTATGTCGTTTGTTTGGTTTCCACGGCGGCACTGTTCGCCGTTCTTGTCGATAGTTATGCAAAAGAACGCCAAAGGGCGGAGGAATATCTGGCTGTGCTTGAGAGACAGAATGAAGAAATAGAGGCTAAGAATAGGATGTTGGAGGCAAGTAACGCGGAGCTGAAAGAAGCAAAGGAAAAGGCAGAAGACCTGAACAGGCTGCTACACAAAGAAAAAGAAAAACTCCAGAAGTTATCGATCACCGATGATTTGACTGGCGTTTACAACAGAATGTATATTACCGCCCGTCTCAGGGAGGAAGTCGAGGCATCGCGCAAGAGACAAAGGAAGCTTGTAGTGGCCCTGATTGACATAGACAACTTCAAGCGCGTTAATGATACGCACGGACATCTATTTGGAGACTGCGTGCTGAAAAGGGTTGGCGAAACCATTGCCGCCGGCTTGCGGCAAACCGATATAGTAGGACGTTACGGGGGCGAGGAGTTTTTGCTCGTGTTGCCCGACACCGGCCTGGAAAATGGGTACGCGGTTGTGGAACGCATCCGCAGGAAGATATTGGACTTGAAGTGGGAGAATGACCTGAAAGTGACGATTAGCGGCGGTATCACTGAGCTGGACGGCGCCCAGGTGACCGACTTGCTGACGCAGGCCGACAGACTGTTATACCAGGCAAAAGACAGAGGCAGGAACCGGATAGAAAAAGAGCCTGCTTGACGGGATGCATGACACGCGTCATGTGTACCGACGTGGACAGCGATTGACGGATTGTAGAGGCCCGGGGACAGGGGGTTCGGCGTCGGTCTCCTTCATGGTCGGTTTCGTCCGAAAACCTGCACGGACCTCGCCTTCGCCCGGCCGTAGCGGGCGAGGAACGCGGGGTCCGCTTCTTTCAACAGATCGGCGGGCGTAGTGTCCCCGGGATCGGCGCCGTCGTAGCGGTCGAGGTCAAACAGGCTTCGGACTAGCTCCAGCGAGGCCCCGTCCTCGTCGGGGACGTCGCAATGGAAATAGAGGTCATTCAGGTGGGCGCCGTAGTCCGTTGCCAGAGCCAGGTGGAGGCGGGCCGACTGCTGCTCCAGGTAGGCCCGGACCGTGGTGGTGGTTGCCTCCCGGTCCAGACCGGGACAGTCACGGACGGTGCGGCGTGTAAGGCCCCAGTGCGTGAACCGCATGTCGCCATCGTCCCACGCGCCCACGTAGAGGCCCAGGGGGTAGAGCCGGCACGATGTGGGGCGGGCGTCGTAGACGCCGCAGAGCGTCCCGTCCAGGAAAGGGCAGGGGCCCTTCAGCAGGGGCTCGAGGTACACGCGGATGCGCCGGCCGTAGTCGGGGATGAGGGCGAGGACCGCGAACTCGGCGAGGAACGAACCGGTACCGATCCCCAGCCTGCGGGCGAGGGTCCAGACGTCGTACGGCGTCAGCAGCAGCTTAACCTCCCGGCAGCAGCGGCCGCACAGCCGGCAGGAGAACCCGATCGGGTCGCCGGGTCGCATCACGGTTTCATTCCGGGAGGACACAGCGGGCACGGCGGCCACCTCCCTTATTATCCACTCTACCCGAAGCGCTTCGTGTTGACCAGGATGTTGTGCGGCGCCTTTCGCGCGGGCTATACTGGAGGCACGAAGATGCAGTTTTGGCCAATCGGGGGGTCGGCCGACAGATGCCCCACAGCGCCGAGGACGCGCCGCCGTCCCTGCGGGAAAAGGCGGCGGCCGAAGGAGTGGAACTGTAATGATAGGCAGTAAACCCCCTGCGGTCGAAGCGCTGTAGGGGGGTTATTGTCTGATGGCGGCGAGAATTGGTAACATGGGAGTAGGTGATCAGCTGTGGAAAAGGAGTTCGAGGAGGAACTGCGACGGGCGTGGGCCGAACGGGCCGCAGCCGCAAGGCAGGCCCGCGAGCAACGCCGTGAAGCGGCGTGGCAGAAGGCCCGGGCAATGGCGCAATTCCTCAGGAAGGAATATGGCGTCGGACAGACCTATCTCTACGGCTCCCTGGCCTGGGGTCCGCGGTTCGGCGAGCGGTCCGATATCGACCTGCTGGTTGAGGGCTTCCCTCCCGCCGCCGGTTACTGGCGCATGCTGGTAGAACTCGAGCAAATAGCCTCACCTTTTGAGGCGAATGTTGCGCTGGCCGAGGATGCACGGCCTGAACTCCGCGAAAAGGCAAAAAGGGATGGCATATCACTTTGACCCGCAAGCAGTTTGCCGTCATTGCCTCCCGTCTCCGCCAGGAACTGAGAAACACCAGGCTTTTGCTCGACGAACTGGCCCGGCAGGGACTGCTACCGGGAACGCGACGGAGCTTAGTGACATTGGACCCGAGGGATTCCTTTAGGCTACGCGCCATCGGTTCCATCCTGCACGACTTTTACGTCGCGGCGGAGAATATCTTTGAAACCGTGGCCCGCAACCTGGATGACCTTTCACCCACGGGACCGGAATGGCACCGGGAGCTGCTGAGGCAAATGACCCTCTCCGTCCCCGGAATCAGACCGGCTTTACTGACTACCGAAACGGCGGACAGACTCGATGAATTCCGCGCTTTTCGGCAAGTGTTCCGGAACGTCTACGGTTTCAATCTCTCCTCTCAACGGCTACAGGAACTCCTGAGGGCGCTTCCGGATACGGTATCGCGCCTGGAGGAAGAGGTCAACGAGTTCATTGCCGACATGCAGGAGATCCTTCCGGAGGAGCCTCTCCGTTAAAGCATCCAAGGCTGTCCCTTTCACTCGCCGACCGGCGACCAGCGGGGGCGCGGGTCCTCCGGGACGGCCAGGACGAGGCGGGTGTTAAGGAAGTACAGGACGACGCGCCCGGCGTCCAGGCGCTCGACGCGGACCGCCCGCACCGGGGGGGAGACCGCCAGCGCGCGGTTGAGTTCGCGGACGCAGACCTGGGTGCCCCAGATCAGGGCGGCGGCCATCAGCAGGACGGTTACGGCGGCCAGGAGAGGCCACCTGGCGGCCGGCGAGGTCGGCATAAAGGCTCATCCCTCCACGGTTCCGGTTTTCTCCTCCCCTCCCCCTTCACCCCGCGGCCCTTCCGGAGTCGCCTCCGGGAATAGCAGCACGTCGGCCAGGATGTCGGCCAGGAGGCGCGCCGCGTAGAGGGCCTCGGCCCGGTGGTTGTTCACGCCCCCGATCTCGACCAGGATGGCCTGCGGGTGCAGGAACTGGTTGTACCGCCCGTCCTTGACCCGCACCCCCAGGCAGAGGCCGGGGTACTTCTTCGCGGCGGCGGCGGCCAGTTTCTCGGCGAAGGCCTTGTTCTCACGCCAGCCGGGGAACGGCTGGCGGGCGTCGGAGCCGACGATAAACAGGATCGTCGCCGCGTCCCGGCCGTTGATACGGACCACGCTGTGGTCCCGGTCCTTCTTGCTGTCCCGGTGGACATCGATCAAGACGTCGATCCCGGGATGGCCCTCCAGGAGTTCTTCGGCCGTCTTTTGCGACTTCAGGTAGGACTTGGCGTAAGGGACGTCGTGCACCCGTTCCGAACGGACGATGTCGATTTCCCGTTCGGCCAGCGCCCGCTCAAGCTCGCGGGCGGCGTCGACCACCCCTCCCGGCCGGCCGTCAAAGCGTTCGACGCCGTCGTCCAGGGCGTAGGTCTCGCCGGTGTGGGTGCTGTAGATGGCCACCAGCGGACGGGCCCCGTCATCGTGGACGCCGGGGCCGGGCTTGGCCGGCGGGCCGGGGGTGAGGTGGACAACCGGCCGCCGGGCCAAAACACCCGGAAGCTGCGAGGCCAGGATCTCCTGGGCGTCGCCGAGGCTCACGCCCGCGGCGCGGCCCAGGGCTTCCCGGGCGAGCATCCCCGGAGAGGCCTCCTCGCCCTGCCATCCCCGTCCCGGCAGGGCCATGGCGATCAGGACCTCCGGGTGGCTTGTCCCCCACTCCCGCGCCGCTTTGCCTCCCGCCCGGGCCAGGCCCTTCGTCTCCGGGGCCGTAAGCCAGGTGGAGGTGACCAACAGGACGACCAGGAGCACCACCCGCAGCCAGCGCAAACGGAACAACCCCCTCCAGAGACATAATTACGCCCGGGAGGGGGTTGTTATGCTCTAGCGCAGCATTGTCGGGACAAAAGCATCGATAAGACCGATGACGAAGGCCGCAATCAGGGCCCCGATGATGCTGACCGACAGCAGGCCGGGGATAATAAACTGCGCCAGGTAGATGACCACGGCGGCGACGATGAAGCCGACCAGGCCGCGGCTCTGCGGCGAGATCCGGTCGCCGAGCAGGGTCTCCGCCAGCCAGCCCAGGATAGCGATTACCGCCGCGGCAATCAGCGCGCCGACAAAGCCACCCTTGACCACGAAACCGGGCGAAACCCAACTTACGATCATGAGCACCAACGCGGACACAACGAAACGGATGATCGCCCCGATCCAGGTTTGCCGAACATTGTTTTCCGCCACGGGAAACTCCACCTCCTTTCGTCGATACTCATCAGTAGGATTGACGAAAAAAGGATAAACTATACCTCCGGAGGTTAGACTTGCATTCCATACCCCGCGCGTGTTAGAATCTCCACGTTGGGAGGTGAGACGGTGGCGAAGAACCGGTCGGCATTGAAACGGGCTGAAATCATCCGCAAGCGCACCCTGCGCAACCGGGCCCTGCGGTCCACGCTGCGTACCGCGATCAAGAGGTTTGAGACGAGTCTCAGCGCGGGCGCCGAGGATGTCTCCGAAAAGCTGCGGAAGGCGCTTGTGACCATCGATAAAGCCGTGACCAAGGGCATCCTGCATAAGAATGCGGCGGCGCGCAAGAAGTCCCGCCTGATGAAAAAGTTTAACGCGGCTTCGTAAAAGAAGACCGCGTTCTGCTTTACCCAGTATTTGGCTATGGCCGGCCCGGCGCCGGCTTTCTTATTTCCCGCTGCAGATATGTAGAATGAGATCGGCCGCGGCCGGATAAAAGTCCCGCTGCCCGGTCTTGACCGCCAGGTCGATGTCCCGGATCCCCGCCAGGGCCTCGACCGCCCGGCGGGGAGGGATCGCCCTTCCCTGTTCCAGGGCGCGGCGGACGACAAAGGTCTTGAGCCCCAGTTCCCGGGCGATGGCCGGCGCGGCCATACCCCGCCGTGCCAGATCCCCGGCGGCCAGGATGATCCGGAACTGGCGCGCCAGCATGCCCAGGATACGCAGGGGCTCATCCCCGGCCCGCAGAAGCGTCGCCAGGCCTTCCAGGGCCGGCCGGGCCCTTTTTTCTCCGATGGCGTCAATAACGGCGAAGACCGTCTCCTCGGCGGGCGGGATCACAAGGGCCGCCACATCGTCCTCGACGATCCCCCGCCGGTCCCCGACGTAACAGAGAACCTTGTTGAGATCCTGCTCCAACCCGGCGAGCCCCCCCGTCGAAGAAACCACCAGCCGCCGCAACGCCGCCGGTTCGGCGGTCTTCCCCGCTTCCCGCACCCTCTTCGCCACCCAGCGCAGGCGGTCGGCCTCGCTCAGGGGAGTGAAGTCGATGGCCCGCCCCTTTTCGGTAATCAGGCGATAAAGCCGGCGCCGGCGGTCCACCGGACCGGAGTGGACCAGGACCAGGCAGGTGGCCGGAACGGGGTTCTCAAGGTAGAGTTCCAGGGCATGGACATCCCCCCGCCCGCCGCCTTTGCCGGTGCCTTTGCCGGGCTGCTCGCCCAGGCCGGGGGCGTGCCGGACGATCACCAGTCTCCTCGCCCCCAGGACGGGCGGCGTCTCGGCCGCCCGGACCACCGCCGGCGGTTCGGTCTCCTCCCCGTCCAGGACGTCACAATCAAAGGCCGCGGCCGCCGGAGTCAGCAGGGACTCCTGCAGCATTTTGACCGCCCGGGCGTGCAGGAAGACCTCTTCGCCGTGGAAGAGATAGACGGGGGCAATGTCCCCCTCCCGCACGTTCTTGACCAACTCCAGGTAATACTGCATGGCCATAGCTTACCATGCGCCGGCGGCCGCTGTCAGCGCCGGCGGACAGCAAAAGCCCGGCTTTTCCACCGGAAAGCCGGGCCTCTGTATCGGCGGGCGGGACGCTCTCTTTAGATAACGCCCCGCTCCTTCAGGAAGGCCTCGACGACCTCGGCGGGCTTCTTGCCCTGCTCCTTCACCTGGTAGTTCAGCTGCTGCATGTCCTCGTCCGAAATCTGCCCGGCGACGGTATTAAGGACTTCCTCAAGCTCGGGGTATTTCTCCAGGGTGTCCATGCGTACGATGGGCACGCAGTAGTACGGCGGGAAAAAGCCCTTATCGTCCTCCAGGATTTTTAGCTTGTAACTGATCAGTTCCCCGTCGGTGGAGAAGGCGTCAATGACGTCGACCTTGCCCTCGCCGATGGCCTGGTACTTCAGGGCGGTCTCCATTCCTTTAACGTCCTTGAACTTCAGCCCGTAGGCCTCGGTGTAGCCCGGGTACCCGTCCTTACGGTTGAGAAATTCCTGCTCGGCCCCGAAGACGAGGTCCTTCGCGTAGGGCACCAGGTCCGAGGTCTTTTCCAGGTTATACTCCTGCGCCAGTTCCTGTTTTACCGCGGTGGCATAGGTATTGTTGAAGCCCAGCGGTTGCATCCACTTAATCTTGTACTTCTCGTTGTACTCCTTCTGGACCAGGTTGTACACCTCGTCAGGGTCGTACATTACGTCATGCTTGAGGATGGCCATCAGGCCGGTCCCCGTATAGTCCGGGTAAAGATCCAGGTCGCCCTTCTTCAGCGCCTCCCAGCACACCAGGGTGCCGCCCAGATTCAACTTCCGCTCGACCTGAAGGTCGGTCTTGGCCTCGATCAACTGCGCCAGCATCTCGCCCATGACGATGTTCTCGGTAAAGTTCTTCGAGCCGACCGTCACCTTCCCGCCCTTGGCGGCATCCTGTGTCCCACCGCCACAGCCGCCGACGGCCACCACGGCAAAGGCCAGGGCCACAACCAGGGCAATCCTCCGCCACAACCTCTTTTTCACGATCATCCCCCTCTGCAAAATAGTTTTTTGCTCCTCGAAGGCGGCGCTACCGATGAGCCGTAGCGCGCAGTCCCCGCGGAGTCATGGCCCGCTCCAACCGTTCCAGTCCGACATCGCAGACGATTGCCAGGAGCGCCGCCGGCACGGCACCCGAAAGGATCAGGACCGCATCTGTCTGCTGGATGCCGCGCCAGATAGGGGAGCCGAGCCCACCGGCGCCGATCAGAACGCCGATGGTGGCGATCCCGATGGCGGTGACCAGGGCGACCCTGATCCCCGCCAGGATTACGGGCAGGGCGATGGGCAGCTGGACCAGGCGCAGCAACTGTAACCTGGTCATGCCCATCCCCCGTCCGGCCTCAACCAGACCTTTATCGATACCGAGGATCCCGGCATAAGTGTTACGGACGATGGGCAGCAGCGAATACAAGACCAGAGAGATCACCAGGGTGGTGTCCCCCAGGCCGAAGACCATCATTAAGAGGGCCAGCATGGCAAGCGCAGGTACGGTTTGCAGTATGTCGGTCACGGCCATGGTAATGCCGGCGGCCAGGCGGTAACGGGTAATGATGATCCCCAGCGGGATACCCACCGCCATCGCCAGCAATACGCCGACGGCCGAAAGCTCCAGGTGTTCAATTGTAAGGAGAAGAATGTTGTCCAAGCGGTCACTCCCTTTCGACGCCGTAAATCCTTAACCCGCGGGGCGTTACCGCACGCTCCAGCAGGCCGAGGACCCAGCCGGTGACCAGGGCCAGCAGGGCGGTGGGGATCGCCCCTGCGAGGATAAAGTACAGGTCCATCGTCTGGATCCCGGTGACGATCAGGTCTCCAAGGCCCCCGGCCCCGATGAAGGCCGCAAACGTCGCCCAGCTGATGATGTAGATGGAGGAAATGCGGATACCGGTCATTATCACCGGAAGTGCCAACGGGAGTTTGACCATTACCAACAGCTGGCAGTTGCTCATCCCCATTCCCTTCCCGGCCTCGATGAGAGCCGGGCTGACACCCTTGAGGCTGGTGTAAGTATTCCTGAGGATCGGGAGCAGGGAGTACAGAAACAGCACAACCATAGCCGGGAAAAAGCCGATGCCCAGGATGGGCAGGGCAAAGCCGAAGAGGGCCAGACTGGGAATGGTCTGGATGGTGCCGGTAACCGACAGACAGGCTTGTGCCGCCTTTTCCCTGCCCGTCAGCCAGATGCCGAGCGGGATGGCCAGTGAAGCCCCCGCGAACACCGCACCGAATGAAAGATAGACGTGCTGCAAGGTCGCCGTGATGACGGCGTCGGAATTGTACTGGAGGAAAGAAACGAAATCACTCACCGTCATCACCCCAGACCAGGGACGCCAGGGCATTCACCATGCTGGTCCGCGTCACCAACCCCACCAAGGCGCCGTCCCGGTCCACCACCGGGAGGTACTTAAGCTTCTCCTCGACCATCTTGTCGAAGGCCTCCTTGGCAGAGGCATCCCGGCTGATCGTCGGCATCCCGCGCTCGGCAAGATCCCCAACGGTCGTGGCCCGCCGGTGCTCCCGGTCGAGCTGTTCCACGCTTACGCTGCCGACCAGGTGTCCCCGGTCGTCGGTGACCAGCACCGTGTCCACCTTCTTGCGCTTCATAAGGGCCAGGCCTTCGGCCAGTCCGAGATGCGGCGCGACCGTTACGGGTTTGGCCACCATCACCTGGTCCACGGTCTGCAGACCCTGACTCATAAGGCGGTCCTTGCCGATAAAGGAGGCCACGAAGTCATCGGCCGGTTTGCGCAGAAGCTCTTCCGGCGACGCCGCCTGGACGATCCGCCCGTCCCTCATCAGGACGATACGGTCCGCCAACTTGAGGGCCTCATCGATATCGTGAGTGACGAAGATGATCGTCTTTTGCAGCTTGCTTTGCAGGTTTTTCAGTTCGTCCTGGAGCGTCTCGCGGGTGATGGGGTCCAGAGCGCCGAAGGGCTCGTCCATCAGGATCAGCGGGGGCTCGGCCGCCAGGGCGCGCAGGACGCCTATGCGCTGCTGCTGTCCACCGCTCAACTCAGTGGGATAACGGTGGGCGTAGACCTCGTAATCCATGCCCACCAGTTCCAGCAACTCTCGCACGCGCCGGTCCCGCCGCTCCTTGTCCCGTCCGAGCAGCCGGAGCACAAGGTCGACATTCTGGGCGATGGTCATGTTGGGGAAAAGACCGATCTGCTGAATGACGTAGCCGATCTCCCGGCGAAGCAAAACGCCGTTCATTTCTTGCACGTTCTTGCCCCGCACGTATATGGCGCCGCTCGTGGGCTCGATCAGCCTGTTGACCATCTTTAAGGTGGTGGTCTTGCCGCAGCCGCTGGGGCCGATCAGAACCAGGAACTCACCCCCGGCGATCTTGAGGTTCAGGTTGTCGACCGCAGCGTGCCGGCCGTACACCTTGGACACATTCTCGAAAACAACCATGTGCTTCGCGTCTCCCCTTCCCTGATCAGGGTGGAATGAAAGCAAGAGCAAAGCCTGGGCCGACTGCCGCGGCAAACACCGGCAGCGGCGGGAAGGCCCAACGCCAAAGCTCAGGCCGTGACAAGGCCTGCCGTGGTGCTGGGGTCCGGCTGGACAAGGGATGAAAACTGGGCTGAACAGAAGACTCGTGCAGAAGGAAGCACAAGAAGAAGAGCCTTACATCATCCCTTAACAACGCGTACGGGGTTAGCTGACGGGTTTGGGCTGTTAAGGCTGCCCTACCACTGGCGTGGATTCACCCCATGAGAAAAACTGGGTCCCCCGCTTCTCCTTACGGAGAATTAGGCGCTTTGGCACCATTATTTGGTTGTCGGGTCCTTATTTTATGTCCTTCGAGCAAGCATCTGTTTTCTCCTGCCTGTTAAAGTTTTTAAAAATTTCCGGTAGGTGCAAACCATCCGCTTCCCCCGGGCGTCTAAAGGGTAAAAGACATAAAGGAGGGATTTGTTTGCGGAGGTTATCGATCATCCTCGCGGCGGTTGTGATGGGTCTTTTGGCCGGAGCCGGACTGGCCTGGGGGGCCGAGGAGCCGGCGGTCGTCAGCCAGGGAGCGGTGGTGGCGGCCGGGGAGGCCGGAAAGGCGCCAGGGGCCACCCTCACCGAGGCCGAGGCCATGGCCCTGGCGAAGAAGGTCTTCCCGCAACTGGAGGGCCTGGAGTTGCGTGCGGAATTCGAGGAGAACGCCTATGAGGCCCGGCGTGTCTGGAATATCCGCACGGAGCCGGAGCATTTCCGGCCGGGCCCATGGGCGGAGCGGGTCTGGATCGCCATTGACGCCGATACCGGAACGATTCTGCATTCCGACATCATCATCCCGCCCGGGGAGCCGGTTCCGGGGCGCGTCCTGACCCGCGAGGAGGCCCGGGCCGCCGCCGAGGCCTTCATCGCCAAGATGGTTCCGGCCGAGGCGCGGGCGCACCTGCGTTGGGATGACGGCTACACCGGCTACCAGCCGAAAGGGACGCTCAGCCTGGTGTACAGCTTCCACTGGAACCGCATGGCCAACGGGATCCCGGTCTCCGGGGACGGGGTCACTGCGCAGGTGGACGCCGTTACCGGCGAGGTGGTCGGCTACAACTTGAGCTGGCACCCCGAGATCGGCCTCCCCGACCCGAACGGCGTAATGCCCCCGGCCGAGATTACGCAACGCGTCCTGGACGAGCTGGGCCTCGTACCGCAGTACGTGATAGGGGAGCCGTCCGCGACCGCGCTGCCGGAGGTAAGGCTGGTCTATCAGCTCAACAGCCTGCTGCCGTTCTTCGACGCGCGCACCGGCCAGGCCCTGGGTTACGAGGGACAGGCCGTTCCGCTGGAGAACGCGCGGCTCTTCGACCGCGCCTTCAGCCCGGCGCAGGAGGCGCCCGGGGCCGCGCCCCCGGCAGGCCGGATCACGCCGGAGGAGGGCCTGGCGGCCGCCACCGCCTTCTTCCGCGCTCTGGGCTACGAAGGCCGCGTGGAGCGTTCCGGAGGCGGCTCCAGCGGCGGCCCGGGGTACCGCATAGAGACCTGGGGCTATGCCGTCGTCCCGGAGGGCCAGGACCGGCGGGGCATGGAGCCGACCGTGCAGCTCGATACCCGTAACGGCGGCATAGTCAGCTTTTTCAGTGAAGAACGCGGGGTATCCGCCGTGCCCGGTAAGGTGAATCTGACTTACCGGCAGGCATACGACAGGGCCCTGGCCTTCCTGCGACAGGTTGAGCCCGATCTGGCGGACAGCCTGGTCCGCCAGCAGAACTCCCGGCAGGAGCCTGAAGGCGACCGCTACGCGTTCAGATTCTCACGGCTCGTCAACGGCATCCCCTTCCCGTACAGGGGCATTATGGTGACCATCAGCGCTGCCGACGGACGGGTGCTCGACTACCATAACAATCTTTACCCCCACCTGCCCGTCCCGCCGGTCACGGGGATGATCGACCCCGCCCGGGCGACGGAAATCTTCAAGGCCCGCGTCGCACCGCAATTGATCTATTACTTCACCAGGGAACGGGACGGCCGCCCGACCGGCAAGGCGGCGCTTGTCTACCACTTCCCGGACCTGGGCCGGGGCATCGACGCCCACACCGGAGCCATCGTTGCCGAGCGGCAAGGCCCCAACGGCCGCCTCGCCGCTTACGCCGCACGGATCGGCAATCACTGGGCGCGCGCCCCGCTGCTCCTCCTGGCCGAAAACGGTTTCCTGCCGGACCCGGAAAAGTTCGACCCCAACCGGACCATCAGCCGGCGCGAAGGAGTACGACTGCTGGCGGCCGCCGCCACGCGCTACTGGGATTACCCCGAGGGGCCGGTGAAGCCGCCGTTCACCGACCTCAAGGCCGGTGACCCGGACCTCGTTTACTTCGACCGCGCCGTGCAGATGGGCCTGTTTGCCGGCGGTGGGGCCTTCAACCCCCAAGGCACGCTGACCCGCGAGCAGTTCGCGGCCTGGCTCGTCAACGCCCTGGGCTGCAAGGAAGTGGCCCGGATCCGCGGCCGCATCGAGAGCCCCTTCAAGGATGCGAAGAGTGTCACCCCCGGCCTGGCGAACTACGTCGCCCTGGCCGGGCAGCTCGGCCTGATGGGCGGTGACGCCGGGGGGAACTTCCGGCCGCAAGCCGGGCTGACCTGGGGCGAGGCGGCGGCGGTCGTTACCAAGGCCGTCCCGCGGCTGCAAAACAATCCGCTGCTTTATCGCTGGTAAACACGCGGTACGGCGCAGGAACACAAGGGAGAGAGGACCCCGGATGCCCGGGGCCCTCTCTCCCTTCGTCATTCCCTGGAGAGGATCCTTGCCACGCCCGGCCGGGTCCGGTAGCATGGGGAAAAGCGCGGGAGGAGGATACATCCATGGCGCGCAGGATCCTGGTCCCGGTGGACGGCTCCGAGAATGCGCTCCGGGCCGCCGACTTCGCCGCGGGACTGGCCGAAAGCAGCCCCGGCACCGAGGTAACCCTGCTCCACGTTTGCTCGGGCCCCGAAGCCTGTGCCATGCCCGGCAGGGCTAACTGGTTTTCACGTGAGAAATGGGAGGTCGAGATCCGGGCCCACGCCGAGGCGATACTGCGCCGGGCGGAACGACCTTTCAAAGCCCGCAACCTTACCCCGGTCACGCTCATTAAGGTAGGCGACCCGGCCGGAACCATTGTGGAGATCGCCGGTGAGGAAGGGTACAACCAGATCGTCATGGGCAGCCGCGGCCTCAGCAACGTGAAGGGACTCGTGCTGGGCAGCGTGAGCCACAAGGTGATCTCCCTTTCCGGCGTTCCGGTAACGATCGTAAAATGAGGTGAAAGATTAATGTTGATGCGAGAGGCAAAATCCGGGCGGATCCTCATCGGACGGCTGGCCAAGGGAGCCGACCTCCTGCCCGCCCTGACCGGGATCTGCGTACGGGAGGGTATCACCCACGGTGAGGTGTGGGCCATCGGTGCACTCGCCCGGGCGCGGGTGGCTTATTATGACCAGACCGCCCGCCGGTACAAAACGCTCGACATCCCGGAGCCCTGCGAGATCGTCTCCCTGGTGGGGAACATTTCCCTTAAGGACGGAGAGCCCTTCGTGCACGCCCACCTGGCGGTGGGCGACGAGAAGGGTCACGTGTTCGGCGGTCACCTGGTCGAGGGCTGCGAGGTCTTCGCCGCGGAGTACGTCATCCGGGAGTACCTGGTGGCCGCACACCTGGAGCGCACCTACGACGAGCCGACGGGCCTGGCTCTGTGGAAGTCGGAGGCGGGATGTCAGAGGTCGGAACAGAGGTAGGGATCGGCCGATCCCTACAAGGAAAGCCCCACGAGGTCGATAATCCCTTCCCTTTCGTCCAGACTCGCCTTCACGTTCCGCAGAGGCTTCTCGATGGTGGTCGCCCGGTTGCCGATGCGCACGATGATGACCGGGTAGGCGGCGTCGATGCGCAGCTTGCCGCCCGTACCCAGGCTGATTTCGGCCTTCGACATGCCCCGTTCGGACCCGGCCTTGCTCAGCCAGACCTCTCCCTTGGCGTTGATTTTCCCGCCGCGGAACTGCCCGGCGACCTTGACGTCGCCCCCGGCGTGCAGGGTCGAGTTCCAGGCGCCCTGGGTGGCGACAATGATATCGCCGGTCGCTTCCACGACGCTGGAAGCCACGGAGGAGGCGGTGACGCTGTGCCGGTCACCCACCACGGCCTCCACTTCCGCCGTGGCCGCGCGCAGATTGTTCAGCAGGCTGATGAAAACGGCTATGTTGTCCACCGTCGCGACATGGATGTTTAAGAAGGTCTGCGCCAGTTCATTAATGGTTGCCGTGAGGGTTTCGGGGACAGACAGCTTGGCCGCTTTGGTCTCGGCCTCCATCTTCTGGAGTTTTCGGACCAGGTTCGGGATACGGGGGAACTTCTGGTCCATCACCACCAGGAAAGCGCGTCCCGGTTCCAGCTTCCCCTGTCCGGCGGCCACGAGCTGCCGGGTGGCCACGAGCGCCCCGGTAACCTGTTCCGTCAGCTCGTTCAGGCTCTCCAGGAACTTACCCAGGTGCGCGCCCTCGCCCCCGGCGCGGACATTGCTGGAAAAAACGTGACCGTGAATCAGGACGTCCGCGCGCGCCTGCACCGTGGCCTCGGCGACGTTGCCCATTATTTCGATGTTGCCGTCGGCCTGGACCACCATCCCCTCCTGGACCGAACCCGTAACCTTGACATCCCCCACGAAGCGTATATTCCCCGTTTCCAGGGAGACGTCGCCGTTGCACTCCAGGACGCGGGCCACTTCGAAGCGGTACACGTTGCCCCGCCTGGACCAGCTGGGACGGCCGCTGATGGCGGCCACGGCCGCGAAGCCTTCGTTAATGATCTCCGCCCCGGGGCCGGCCTGCAGAATCATGGCCTTCGGTTCGGGAACCTGGAGGACCTCCCCGGTCACCTTGACGCCGTCTTCCCCGGGAACGGCGGGATGCTTGACCGCCAGGCGCTCCCCCTGCCTGATCGAGGGGAAGCTCTGGAGTTCATAAAAGTCCACGCTGTCGTCGGCCCGGACGAGCGGCCTGCCCTTTTCGCCTTCTTTAAAAAGGATCTCGACCCGCTCGTCCACCGGCGGCTTCGGGGGCCGTCCCTCGGCCACGACGTAGAGGCCCGCCCGGGGCTGGGCGAGGATCCGGCGGATGTTTTCCTCCTGTATACCGGTGGTCACCCCGTGCTCCCCCAGGATCCTCATTAGATCTTCGTGCGTAATGGAGTAAAAGGGAGTTACCTGGGGTTCACCCGCCAGCCTCAGTTCCGGAGCCGGCGGCTGATCGGGGATGGTGTAAGTCCTGCGGGTTTCCGGTTTAATGTCTACCCTGGCCACAAGGCCGTTATCATCAATCATCACCGTGCAATGTCCCGGTTCCACGTCCTCAACAGGGGTGACGGTTATTTTATCGGCGGCGCGGACTTCAACCGCCCCCTCAACCCGGTGGCCGTTGACGAAAACCGCCAGGCCGTCGCCGGGTAAAAGCATGGCCGGGAGGTCACCCTCTGTCGGATCGGAAACGAAGATCTGCCCCTCTTTAACCCAGACCATTCCCTGCGGCAAGCTTCATTCCCCCTGACCACGCAAATCTAACAGCTTTCTTTAATATATTTCGACATAGATTTCCCAAACCTGCAACGTAGCCCCAAAATATCACGCAGCATCCCTGGCCTGTCTGTTCCTGCCCGTCCGCACGCTCAACGAACGCCCGTCGCTGGTAATAATCACCGCCCCGTCCCGGTCGGTGCGGTAGATGCGCGCTCCGAGCCGCTGCAGCCGGGAGACCGTTTCCGGGTGCGGCAGGCCATAGCGGTTGGCCCTGCCCACCAAGATTACGGCGGCCGCCGGCCGGACCTTCTCGAAGAAGGCGGGCACGTAAGCCTGGCTGCCGTGATGCGGCACTTTGAGAACATCGGCCCTCAGGTCGGCCCCGGAGACAATCAGGCGCGCCTGCCCCTCCTGCTCGACATCGCCGGTGAAAAGGAATACCCGTTCACCGTAAGTCAGGCGCATAACCAGGGAGTTGTTGTTCGGGTCTCCGTCCGGACCGGGCAGCAGAGGTAAAACGGGTCCCAGGAAGTCCAGCCTCGTCCCCCGGTCAAGTCCAACCCTGTCGCCGGCGGCGGCCTGCTGGACCCGGACGCCTCGTCCCGAGGCGAACGCGGCGAGGCGCGCCAGTTCGTCTTCCGGCGGGTACGGCGGGAGGACGAGGGTCTTCACCGGCATGGAGGCCAGCACCGCCCGCGCTCCCCCGCTGTGGTCCTCGTGCCCGTGGCTGAGGATCAACATATCCAGACGGCGGATCCCCAAACGCTTGAGATAGGGTACCACCACTCTCTCCCCCGCGCCGCGCTCCCCCGCCAGTTCACCGGGCCAGCCGCCGGCGTCCACCAGGATTTCCTCCCCCCCCGGGGCACGGACCAGCGCCGCGTCACCCTGGCCGACATCAATGAAATGCACTTCCAACGGGCGGGCCCGCTCCAGGGGCAGGAGGTACAGGGCCAGTCCGGCGAGGGCCAGAACGGCCCACGGCGCCCAGCGGCGCACCCCGCCCACACCCCGCAGGGCGCCGGCCAACCGCCGGCGCAGGCCGCCGTCGCCGGCGGGCAGTGCGGCCGCGTACCAGAGGGCGAACCAGAGCGCGATCAGCACCGGATGCGGGGTAGGCACAGGCAGGCTGCCTCCCGGAACGGCCGCGAAAAACCCGACGAGCCGGAGGAAAAGGTCGGTCAGCGCCCCCGTGGCGAGGCCGGTCAACCAGGCCATGTGGGGCAGCACCGCCCCGATGACCGACGTCAAAAGGCCGAGCGGGAATATGGCCCCCACCAGCGGCACCGCAACCAGGTTGGCCACCAGCCCCACGGGCGAGCAGAGGTTGTAGTAGTAGGCGACGAGCGGGAGGGTGGCCAGCTGCGCCCCGAGGGGCACGCCCACAAACCACCCCCAGCCGGGGCGCCAGGCCAGACCGCGCCGCCCGGCGAAAGCGTCCAATCCCCGCACGACCGGCGGACCGATATAGAGGATGCCCCAGGTGGCGGCGAAGGAAAGCTGGAAGCCGGGGTCGTAAAGCGCCAGGGGATTGGCGAGAAGGATGATCAGGGCGGCGCCGGCCAGCGCGGTGGGCCAGTCGTACTTTCTCCCCAGTTGGTGAGCGAACAGGAGCATTACGGCCATCACGCCCGCGCGGACCACGGCCGGCTTGGCCCCTACCATTACGGTGTAAAGGGCCAGGCCCGCCACCGAGATGATCAGTATTACACCGGGCCGCAGGCGCAAGGCCGTCCCGGCGAAAAGAATCAACCCGGCCAGGAAGCCGACGTGCAGGCCGCTGACGCTTAAGATGTGCACTACCCCGGTGGCTGTAAAGGCCTCTTCGAGCCCCTCGTCGATCGCCCCCCGGGTGCCGAAGACGATGCCGGCCACAACCGCGGCGCGCCGCTCGCCGAGCCCCTCGGCCAACCCCTGCTGCAGGCGGGCCTTCAACGCCAGCAGACGGGAGACCATGCCGCTGCCGTAACCGGGTTCCAGGCGGGTGAGGGCGTCACCTTTCGCGACCAGCAGGAGGCCGATCCCCTGGCGCTCCAGGTAGGCCCGGTAGTCGAAAGCACCGGGGTTGCCCGCGTCCTGCGGCAGGACGAGCCGTCCCCTGACGCGCACCAGGTCGCCGTACGCAACCCCTCCGGCGTCGCCTTCGACGCTTAAGAGCACGCGCCCCCGCGTGTCCTCGGCGCGCCCGCCGCTCGGGCCGACCTGCCGGGCTTCCAGAACGTAAAGCGTACGGTCCGGGCGCCAGTCGGGCTCGGCCGCCACGACGCCGGTCAGCTCCACATTCCGCCCGGCCCAGCCCGCCAGCGGCGTGTCCACCGCCGCCAGCGCCAGGCGCGCGGCCACCAGTCCGAGCAGTACGAACAGGGTATAAAGGAGAAGGCGGTTGCTGCGCCAGCCCCAGACGTAGGCGATGGCGGCAACGATGAGCGTGACCAGGAGGCTCCAGAGCCCGGCCCCCCCGGAGATGGGAAGATAACGGGCCAGGACGATGCCCCCCGCGAAAAGGAAAACCAGCAGGACCAGCGGCCGGCCCGCGCGTTCTTCGCCCATCAGTGCACCGTGACCCGGTCCCGCAGGTCAGCCAGCTTCTTCTCCCCGATACCCGGGACGTTTACCAGGTCTTCGACGGAGGCGAAGGGGCCGTTCTCCTGCCGGTACTGGATGATCCTCGCCGCCAGCGACGGCCCGATCCCCGGGAGCTGGTCAAGCGTGGCCGCGTCGGCGGTATTGATGTTGATCCTGCCCCCGGCCTGGGGGGAGGCGAAGGGGTTCGCCGCCGTCCCCGGCGGAGCGGTTCCCCCGGCCGGCAGGGGGCCCGCGCCCTGCGCCGCCGCTTTCAAGGGCACGAAGACTTTTTGCTGGTCCTCGAGCAGGGCGGCCAGGTTAAGGGCGTCCAGGTCGGCCTCGGCCAGCGGCTGCGCCTCCCTTAACGCGTCGTCGATACGGGCGCCCCGCGGCAGGCGGTAAAGCCCCGGCTTGCTCACCGCGCCGGCGACATGCACCACGACCTCGCCGGCCTCTTCCTCCCCCGCGGCGGCGTCCTTTTGCACAAGCGGAATCTTATCCGGCACCCGCAGCACCGCATACTTGTAGCCGAGCCCGAAGATGACGACGGCGGCCAGCACCAGCAGGGCCACCTGTTCCCGCCGGCCTAGCAAGGCTCTCACCACCACACTTAGCTCTCTTCGGCCTATTTCGCCTTTTTGCCCCCTTTTTCCTGCCGCGGATTATCCTTGGTCTGCAGCCAAATTGTGCCGTCGGTGTTCAGCATGGCGAGGAAGACCTCAGCCGGGCAGAGACCTCGTTCGTCCAGGTGACGCTGCAGCCACTCCCCGTTCAGGCCGGCCGCGGCCAGGTTCGCCCGCTGCACTTGCCCGTCGGCGATCAACACATAGGGGAACCACACCCGGTCCGCGCCCCCGGTCGGGATCACGCTGAGCCGGCCGGAGGTCTCCAGCACGCCGTGCGCCACCCGGCGCATGTCGGAAAACCCCTCCTGCCGGAGCTGCCCGAGGATCTCATCGATGTTGCACCGCGCCGCCCGCATCTCGTCGATCTTCAGCCGGCCGTCCTTGATGACCACCTGCGGCACCCCGCTCAGCAGGCGCCGCAGAAGTTCGGTCCGCAGGGCAAGGTAGGAGAAGCCGATTTCCAGCAGGACCAGCACCGCCAGGGGGAGCAGTCCCCGCCAGAGCGGTTCGCCCGGGGCCTCCAGGGGGTTCGCCGCCAGTTCGGCAATGATGATCGCCACCACGAAGTCGAAAGGCGATAAGTTCCCGATCTGGCGCTTGCCCATCACCCGCATCACAAACAGCAGCACCACGTAGACCAGGCAGGTGCGAAAGATGATCTCCGTGACGGTCATTGCGCCTTCCACTCCTCAGTGGTTTAGCCTCTCCACCGGCCCTTTGGGACAGTATTCTCCCCGGGCCGAGCGCGGCAAAAATTCGGAATTGACAGCCCAAAAGCCGTCCGATAGGATTAAGTTGACATGGTGCGCCACCGTCGTGTAGAGACGAAACGCACCAAAAAATCTAGGGGGAGGGGACTTGGGTGAGACGAGCGGTTTACGTATTGTTGGCGGCGCTCCTGGTTCTGGGGGCGGTCGCGGGGTGCGGCGGCGCAGAGGCGGAGCAGGTCAAGCTCGGCGTTATTCAGATCGTCGAGCACCCGGCACTGGACGCCGCTCGGAAGGGTTTCCTGGACGTGCTGGCGGAGAACGGTTACAAGGACGGCGAAAGGCTGGCCGTCGATTACCAGAACGCGCAGGGACAGCAGGACACCCTGCAGACCATCGCCAACAAGTTCATCCAGGACAAGAAGGACCTGATCCTGGCCATCGCCACCCCTTCGGCCCAGGCTATGGCCGACAAGACGAGTGACATCCCCATCCTTATCACCGCCGTCACCGACCCGGTGGCCGCCAAGCTGGTCAAGAGCATGGATAAGCCGGAAACCAACGTCACCGGCACCACCGATATGAACCCCATTAAAGAACAACTCCAGTTGATCAAAGACCTCGTCCCGACCGCCAAGAAGGTCGGCGTCATCTACAACTCCAGCGAAGTCAACTCCCAGGTACAGGTCAAGATCTGCAAGGAAGTCGCGCCGGAACTCGGCCTGGAGATCGTCGAGGCCCCGATCACCGCGAGCAACGAGGTGATGCAGGGCGCCCAGTCGCTTGTCGGACGGTGTGACGCCATCTACGTCCCGACCGATAACATGGTCGTGGCCGCCGTCGCCAGCGTCGTCAAGGTCGGCGAGGACAACAAGCTGCCCGTGTTCGCCGGCGAGGAGAACACCGTCACGAAGGGCGCCATCGGCACCTTCGGCATCGACTACTACAAGCTCGGTCGCCAGACCGGCGAGATGGCCGTCCGGGTGCTGAAGGGCGAAAAGCCGCAGGATATGCCGATCGAGAGCCAGAAGGAACTGACCCTGACCCTGAACCCGGGAGCCGCCGAGCGGATGGGCGTCACGATCCCTGAGGAAATGAAAGGCAAGGCGAAGCTGGTTCAGTAGTAAAATACGATCTCTCTATATGGAATCAGGTGAAGGGCATTGTCGTTGAGTATCTGGACGGGGGCCCTGGAGCAAGGATTACTCTGGGGCCCCATGATTCTGGGTGTCTATTTAACCTTCCGGGTCCTTAACTTCCCCGACCTCACGGTGGACGGAGCCTTCACCCTGGGAGCCGCGGTGAGCACCCGTTTAATCCTTATGGACTGCGACCCGTGGACGGCCACCCTGGTAGCCGTCCTGGCAGGCGCCCTGGCCGGTCTGATGACCGGCCTGATCCATACCCAGCTCAAGATCGATCCCCTGCTCTCCGGCATCCTCTCAATGATCGCCCTTTATTCCGTCAACCTGCGGGTAATGGGCGCGGCCAACCTTTCCCTGCTGCGCATCGATACCGTTTTTACGGATGTCGTCAGCCTGGTGACCCGTCCTTACGCAGCCCTTGCCCTCGGAGGCGCGGTATGCCTGGTACTGATCATCATCCTGTACCGCTTTCTCCAGACCGAGGTCGGCCTGGCCGTCCGCGCCACCGGAGACAACCCCCAGATGATCCGCAGCCTGGGCGTGAATACGAACCACACGAAGATCATCGGCCTTTCCCTCAGCAACGCCCTGGTAGCCGTTTCGGGGAGCCTCGTGGGCCAGTACCAGAGCTTCGCCGACGTCGGCATGGGCATCGGCATGATCGTCGTCGGTCTGGCCTCGGTGATCATCGGGGAGGTGCTGGTGCGCACCCCGACTCTCCTCCGTGCGCTGCTGGCGGCCCTGGTCGGTTCCATCGTCTATCGGGCCGTTATCGCCCTTGTCTTGCAGCTCGGCATGCCGCCTACGGACCTGAAGCTGCTCACGGCGGCCATCGTTACCATGGCCCTGGCCTTCCCCATCTTCCGGACCCGATTCCGCAGGCTGCCGCCGTTACCGGGAAGGGGGAGCCAGAGTGCTTGAGCTTATAAACGTTACCAAGGTCTTTCACCGGGGCGATATCAACGAAAAGGTAGCCATACGGAACCTTTCCCTCCACCTGGCCGCCGGTGAGGTCGTAACGGTGATCGGGAGCAACGGAGCCGGCAAGACCACCCTGCTGAACACGGTGGCCGGGGTCTTCCCCATCGATGAGGGGCAGATCCTGATCGAGGGGCGGGACATCACCCGCCATCCCGAGCACATCCGCGCGGCCTACATCGGGCGTGTCTTTCAGGACCCGAACCTGGGGACGGCGGCCTCAATGACCATAGAGGAGAATCTGGCCATGGCCCTGCGGCGCGGCCAGCCGCTGCGCCTGCGCCGCGGAACGGGCCGGCGGCGCCGGGAGCTGTTCCGCGAGCACCTGAAACTGCTCGGGCTGGGACTCGAGAACCGCCTGGCGACCAAGGTGGGGCTGCTTTCCGGCGGCCAGCGCCAGGCGCTGACGGTCCTGATGGCCACCATCGCCTCCCCCAAGCTCCTGCTTCTCGACGAACACACGGCGGCGCTCGACCCCAAGACGGCCGCCGTCGTCCTCGACCTGACGACCCAGATCATCGAGCGGGAGAGGCTGAGCACGCTCATGGTCACCCACAACATGGAGCAGGCCCTCACGGTCGGCACGCGGACGATCATGATGCACGAGGGCCGGATCATACTGGACATCAGCGGCCCTGAGAGGGAGCGCGTCAAGGTCCCCGACCTGCTCCAGATGTTTGAGGCAGCCAGCGGCAAGAAGCTGAACACGGACCGGCTGCTCCTGGCCCAGTAAAGCCTGTCGACAAACCGAGTCAAGCCGGCGTAACGGGCCGGCTTTCACATTTTTGCGCCTTAATCCGGGGAAAGGAATTCGGCGGATTGCCGCCGAATTACCATAGGATATGATCAGCATCAGGGGTTTAACGAAGATCTATCATACACCGGGCGGGGACATCGTTGCCATCGACAACCTGACCCTGCACGTGGCCGAGAGCCGGATCTTCGGCGTCGTCGGCTTTTCCGGGGCCGGGAAGTCGAGCCTGGTACGCTGTGTCAATATGCTGGAGCACCCCACCGCCGGGTCCATCGTCGTCGACGGGCGGGAGATCACCAGCCTGCGCGGGCCCGAACTCCGCGCCGCCCGGCGCAAGATCGGCATGATCTTTCAGCATTTTAACCTGCTGTCCTCGCGCACCGTCTTCGAAAACGTAGCCTTTCCCCTGGATATCGCCGGCGTCCCCCGCCGGGAGAGCACGCCCAAAGTCAACCAGCTGCTGGACCTCGTGGGGCTGGCCGACAAGGCCCGCGCCTACCCGTCCCAACTCTCCGGCGGCCAGAAGCAGCGGGTGGGCATCGCCCGCGCCCTGGCCAACGATCCCAAGGTTCTGCTCTGCGACGAGGCGACCTCGGCCCTGGACCCCTACACCACCCTTTCCATTTTAAAGCTCTTAAAGGACATCAACCGCTCCCTGAACCTGACCATCCTGCTGATCACCCACGAAATGAAGGTCGTCACGGAAATTTGTGACCACGTGGCCGTGATCGAAAACGGGCGGATCATCGAGCAGGGGCCGGTGCTGGAGGTCTTCCTCCACCCCCGCGCCCGGACGACCCGCAACTTCGTGGCCACCGTGCTCAATACCGGCCTGCCGGAGGAGATCCGGCGGCGCCTGCAGGAACGCGCCGGGCGGGGGGAGGACGGCACCCAGATCGTGCGCCTCTCCTTTGTCGGCGAGAGCGCCGGGGAGCCCGTCATCTCCCGCGTCATCCGGGAGTGCAACGTCGATGTCAACATCCTTTCCGGCAATATCGACCGCATCCAGGACACCCCCTTCGGCATACTCCTGGTCGAAATCCTCGGCGCGGCCGAGAGGCGGGCCGCCGCGCTCGATTTCCTGGCCGGAAGCGGCCTGACCGTCGAGGTGATCGACCATGTTTAGCAGCCTGGCCGGCCTGGGGCCCGAGATCTGGGCATCCACGTATGAAACGCTGTATATGACCTTCGTGTCGGTCCTCTTCGCCACCCTTATCGGCCTGCCCCTGGGGGTGATCCTGGTCATGACCGACCGGGGACATATTCTGGAAAACCGGACCGTAAACAGTGTCCTGGGCTGGGCCGTCAACATCGGCCGTTCCTTCCCCTTCATCATCCTGTTGGTGGCCATTATCCCGTTCACGAAGATGATCGTCGGCACCTTCATCGGGACCACGGGGGCCATCCCGCCCCTGGTCGTCGCCGCCGCCCCCTTCGTCGCACGGATCGTCGAAAGTTCCCTTAAGGAAGTCGAGTGGGGCGTCGTCGAAGCCGCCGTAGCGATGGGAGCCACACCCTGGCAGGTAGTCTCCAAGGTGTTGCTCCCGGAGGCCCTCCCGGGGCTGATTCTGGGAACGACCATTACCACCATCAATGTTCTGGGCTACACCGCGATGGCCGGTGTCGTGGGAGGAGGTGGACTGGGCGACCTGGCGATACGTTACGGTTTTCAGCGTTGGCGGCCCGACGTGATGCTGGTGACGGTGATCATCCTCATCGTGATGGTCCAGTTGCTGCAATCCGCGGGTGACTGGCTGGCCAGAAGGGTTGACAAGCGTAAACTTTAGCATTGGCAAAGGAGGCCGGATAAAGTTGAAAAAAGCTCTTGTTGTCCTATTGGCCCTGGCGTTGGTCATCGCCCTTGCCGCCGGCTGCGGGCAGTCGGCCAAGGAACAGCCCCAGGGGAGCGAACAGCCCCAGGTGGAGAAGAAGACCCTGGTAGTCGGCGCCACGCCGGTGCCGCACGGCGACATCCTGAACGTCGTCAAGCCCATCCTGGAGAAGGAAGGCATTACCCTGGAAATCAAGGAGTTCACCGACTACGTGACTCCGAACCTGGCCCTGGCCGACAAGCAGCTGGACGCCAACTACTTCCAGCACCTGCCCTACCTGGAGGAGTTCTGCAAGGACAAGGGCCTGGACCTGACCTACACCGCCAAGATCCATTTTGAGCCCATGGGCCTGTACTCCAAGAAGGTCAAGAAAGTGGACGAGTTCGCCGACGGGGCGACCATCGCCGTCCCGAACGACCCGACCAACGGCGGGCGCGCCCTGGTCGTCCTGGAGAAGGCCGGCCTCTTGAAGCTGAAGGAGGGCGTGGGCATCAAGGCCACGGTGCAGGACATCGTGGAGAAGAAGGTCAACGTCAAGGAGCTGGAGGCCGCCATGCTGCCCAAGGTCCTGGATGAGGTCGACGGTGCGGTGATCAACGGCAACTACGCCGTCCAGGCCGGCCTGAAGCCCAGCGACGCCCTGGTGGCTGAGGACGCCAAGTCGGAGGCCGCAGACACCTACGGCAACATCGTCGCCGTGCGCAAGGGCGACGAGAACCGCCCGGAGATCCAGGCTCTGACCAAGGCCCTGCAGTCGCCCGAGGTCAAGAAGTTCATCGAGGAGACCTACCAGGGAGCCGTCATCCCGACCTTCTAACCCCGGGTTGCGGCCACCTCCGGAACATGAAAAGAGAGAACCCTTTCCCGGGTTCTCTCTTTTGTGTTCAGCTTTGAGGCCTCACACCAGCCTGTTCCGGCAGGCGGTCGGATCCTCTCCGATATCGCAAACGTACAAGACTTCGCCGGCATCGGCCATAATCTCCTTGCCGGGGTGCATGCTTTCGGCCTTCCGCAACGCCTCGTCCAGGCTGTCCGCGCTTATCTCCTTACAGGCCCTGCCCGGCCCCTTTACCGCAAACCTGCGCATCGACATCACCTCCGAGGCTTATCCTTCCCAGGATGGCCGCCATACCTGCATCAGCAGCCGCCGTGATCTTTTCGTAAGACGGGGCTGATCTCGCCAACCCGGTGGATTATAATATGGACGAGGTGATATGCACATGTACTACCTGTTCGCGGACGAGCCCGAGGTCTGGCCCAATGTCGTACCCCTGGTGAAGGACCTGGCGCTCGCCCCCCGCGCCGGCACCGTCCTGGACGCTCCCCGGGCGACAATCATGAACGTCGGGATCCGGGTACGGACCACGGGCACCCTCAACGCCGTCCTCGAGGAATTCGACGGCGCGGACTGGATCGCCAGGGACCGGACGGAGTGCCTGGGAGGGGACACCCTCTGGCATCACCAACTCCGCCACCCGGAGTTCCGCCTCCGCCTGGAAAACCCCTCACCCGACGGCGAAGTTACGGTCTCCATCGACCTGAACATGCCCCAGCGCCCCGAACCTTAAATTTTAAGTTAGGGGTCAGGCACCTTACTTAAAATTTTTGCGTATGCACAAAAAGGGTCAAGCATCTTTCACAAGTTTTTAAGTTAAGTGCCTGACCCCGACGGCCTCGCCGAGATAGGCGCTGCGCACCTTATCGTTGGCCTGAACCTCGGCCGACGTGCCGGAAAGGATGATGCGGCCGGTCTCCAGGACATAGGCCCGGTTGGCGACCTGCAGGGCCATATAGGCGTTCTGCTCCACGAGCAGGATCGTCACGCCCTGCTGGTTGATGGTCTGGACGATGGCAAAAATCTCCTCGACCAGGATCGGGGAGAGGCCCATCGAAGGCTCGTCGAGGAGAAGCAGCTTCGGCTTCGCCATCAGGCCCCGGCCGATGGCCAGCATCTGCTGCTCGCCGCCCGAAAGGGTGCCCGCCAGCTGCCCCGCGCGCTCCTTCAAGCGCGGGAAACGCGAGAACACCTCATCCAGTGAAGCCGCAATCTCTCCCCGGTCCCGCCGGGTGAAGGCGCCCATCAGGAGGTTTTCCCGCACCGTCATGTCACCGATGATCTTCCGCCCCTCGGGGACTTGGATCAGCCCCATGGCGGTGATCCTGTGCGACGGTATGCGGGTGATGTTCACGCCCTGGAAGGTGACCTCCCCGCCCTTGGGCCGGATGAGGCCCGACACCGTCCGCAGAGTGGTGCTCTTGCCGGCGCCGTTGGCCCCGATGAGGGTCACGATCTCCCCCTGCTGGACATCGAAGGAAATCCCGTGCAAGGCCCGGATCGGACCGTAATAGACGTCAAGCCCTTTAACTTCCAGCATCAGGCGACCGCCCCCTTGCCCAGGTAGGCCTGCAGGACACGCGGGTCCTGACGAACCTCGGCCGGCAGGCCGGCGGCAATGACCTCGCCGAAATCCATGACCACTACCCGCTCGCAGACGTTCATTACCAGGCCCATCTGGTGTTCGATCAAAAGCACCGTAAGGTCGAACTTCTCCTTAATCCCCCTGACCAAGTCGACCAACTGGCGGACCTCAGCCGGATTCATCCCAGCCGCCGGCTCGTCGAGGAGCAGCAGGCGCGGCCGCCCGGCCAGGGCGCGCGCCATCTCGAGCCGCCGCTGCTGCCCGTAGGGCAGGCTGCCCGCCAGGTCCATCGCCCGCGCTTCGAGTCCCAGGATCGCCAGGAGGTCGTAAGCCTGGTCGGTGATCTCCCGCTCCTCCGCCCGGAACCGCGGCGTGCGTAACAGGGCGTCCAGGAGGCCGTAGCGCACATGCTGGTGGAAGGCCACCCGCACGTTATCCAGAACGGTGTTGCCCTTGAAAAGCCGGATATTCTGGAAGGTCCGGGCGATGCCCCGTTCGCAGATCTGGAAGGGACGTAATCCAACCAGGGACTCCCCCTGAAAGACGATGTCCCCGTCCGTCGGCCGGAAGTGGCCGGTGATCAGGTTGAACACCGTCGTCTTCCCCGCCCCGTTAGGCCCGATCAGGCCCACCACTTCCCCCGGTTCGAGGGTCAGGTTGAAGTTGTTGACCGCCCGTAGCCCGCCGAAGTTTATCCCAAGGTTAGAGGCTTCCAGCAGGGGCATTCCGTCGTTCCCTCCTCCCGATCTGCGGTACAATGAGGCCGATTTCCTTGCCGCCGAAGAGGCCCTGCCGGCGCACCAGGACGACCACGATAAGCAAAAGCGCATAGATCACGCCCCGGAAGTCCACGAACGCCTGGCCCAGGACAAACCGCAGGCCTTCCAGCAGGAACGCCCAGCCGATACCGGTCACCACTGTCCCGGTCAGGCTGCCCAACCCCCCGGCGACGACAATGATTAGGAAGTTGAAGGACTGCAAGAAATCAAAGGTCGTTGGATGCAGGAAGGGATAACGAAAGGCGTAGAGGGCCCCTGCCAGGCCGGCCAGGCTGCACCCCAAAACGAAAGACATCATCTTGTAGCGGGTGGGGTTGACCCCCACGGAGCTGGTTGCGATCTCGTCCTCGCGGATGGACGTGCAGGCCCTGCCGAACGTTGAATAAACGAAATTGCGGCATAGCAGAATGGACAACAGGAGAAACCCGAAGATCCATTCGAAGTCAGCCGTTTGCGGGATCCCGGTCATTCCCACCGCCCCGCCCAGCGAGGGAATCACCTTGTTAATGTTGTCCAGGACAACCTTGACAATGATCCCGAAGCCCAGGGTGGCGATGCCCAGGTAGTCCGACGTCAGGCGTAGGACCGGGAGACCGACAAGGTAAGCCACCAGGGCGGCGAAAAGCGTTCCCACGGCAAGCGCCAGCAGGAAAGCCGGTGTCCCGCCGCCCACCGTCTTGCCGATATAGCCGGCGGCATATGCCCCCAGGCCGAACCAGGCCGCGTGCCCGATGGAAAACTGGCCCGTGAATCCGTAGATCAGGCTCAGGCCCAGGGAGCCGATGGTCATAATTAACCCGAAGTCCAGAACCCGTTGCCAGTAGCTGTTCATCAACCCGGTCTGGACAAGGACCTTGACCAGTACATACACAGCGATAACCCCGACCAGCAACTTGAACCACTGGGTGGTTGATTTCGTCGCCATAGCTTACCTCCCCGCCCCCGCCTTAAACCTTCTCCGGTTCCGTACGGCCCAGAATACCGCACGGGCGGACCAGGAGCACAACGATCAGAATGACAAATACGATAGCGTCTCGCAGTTGGGACGAGATATAGGCCGCCGTCATAGTCTCCACCTGACCCATAATCAGCGCCCCGAGCACCGCGCCGGGGATGAGCCCGATTCCGCCCAGTACGGCGGCGGTGAAGGCTTTCAGGCCCGGCATAATGCCCATAAAGGGCTGGATCTGTGGGTAGGCGATAGCGTATAAAACACCACCCAGCGCCGCCATCGCAGAGCCGAGGGCGAAAGTAATCGAGATCGTGCGGTCGACATCCACGCCCATCAGGCGCGCGGCGTCGTGGTCATAGGAAACCGTACGCATGGCCGCCCCGACCCTGGTACGGAAAACAACATACTGCAGAAAAATGAGCATTGCCGCCACGGTAACCATTATGATCAGTTGCAGGTTGGTGACCGTAACCCCGCCCAAATGCCAGGTAACCGTCTGTATCGGCCGCTCAACCACCCGGTAGTCGGGGCCGAAGACAAAACGGAGGCTGCAAAAGTACTCCAGGAAGAAGGAAACACCGATGGCGCTGATCAATGCCATGATCCGCGGCGCGTAGCGCAACGGCCGGTATGCCAGGCGCTCGATCACCACCCCCAGGATGGCGCAGGTAAGCATTGAAAACAGGATGGCCACCGGCAAGGGCAGGCCCCAGTGCGCAAAACCGAAATAGCCCACAAAAGCCCCGACCATAAACACGTCGCCATGGGCAAAGTTAATAAGTTTAACGATGCCGTACACCATTGTATAGCCCAGGGCGATCAGGGCATAGACCAGGCCGAGCTGCAGGCCGTTAATGACCTGGTTCAGAAAGTAGTCCAATGGAGCGACCCCCTCGATGGAAAAAACATGACCGGGGGAGAGGACCGCGTCCTCTCCCCCCGATCATCCTGACATTTAGGGCTCAATGGTGGTGATGTACTTGTAGGTCTTATCCTTCTGTACCTGGAGAATAACGGCCGACTTCACCGGGTTGCCCTGCTCGTCGAAGGTGACCTTGCCGGAGACCACCGGGAAGTCCTTGATGTTCTGCATGGCTTCCTTGATCTTGGCCGGGTCGGTGGACTTGGCGTCCTCGATGGCCTTCAGCAGGAGCTTGGTGGCGTCGTAGGCCAGGGTGGCGAAGGAGTCCGGCTTCGAGCCGTACTTCTTCTCGTACTTCTCGACCCACTGCTTGACCTCCGGGCGCGGGTCGTCACCGGAGTAGTGGGCGGTAAAGTACCCGCCGTCCATGGTGGCGTAGTCAAGCTCGGTAGAGTCCCAGCCGTCACCGCCAAGGAAGGCCGCGGTGATACCCTTGTCCCGGGCCTGCTTGCCGATCAGGCTGACCTTCTGGTAGTAGTCGGGCAGGTACAGGACATCCGGCTTCTTCTGGGCGATGGTGGTCAACACGGCGTTGAAGTCGGTGTCGTTCTTGGCGTAAGCTTCCTCGGCCACAATCTGGCCGCCGAGCTTGGTGAACTCATCCTTAAAGGCCTTGGAGAGGCCGACAGTGTAGGGGTTGCCCTGGTCAAAAAGGATGGCGGCGGACTTGGCTTGCAGGTCGTTAAACGCAAACCGCGCGCCGACCGTGCCCTGGAACGGGTCGATGAAGCAGGCGCGGAAGATGAAGTCCTTGCGGTCGGGGTCCATGGTGACGTTGGCTGCGGTCGAGGTCGGGGAGATCATAACCACCCCCGCCGACTGCGCGATGGCGCTGGCCGGCACGGTGCAGTTCGAGGTCACGGACCCGACGATGGCCGACACCTTGTCCTGGTCGATGAGCTTGGTGGCGACGTTGGTAGCCTCGGTCGCGTCGGCGCGGTCGTCGGCGATGACCTTTTCGATCTTGATGTCGCCGACCTGATAGTTGGCCTCCTCGAGGGCCAGCTCAAAGCCCTTCTGGACCGACTCACCGAAGGTCTTGACGTCACCGGTCAGGGGAGAGATCAAACCGATTTTAATGCTGTTACCCTTGTCCCCTTCGCCGGTCTTTTGGTCCTGCGCCTGCTGACCGCCGCAGCCGCCGGCCACGAGGGACAGCGACAGCAGCGCGACAAGCAGCATTACAAACCATTTTGGAAGCCTCACGAATCTTTCCCTCCTAAAATTAGTACTTGTTTTTCGTACTCCTGAGGCCCGCGGCCTTTGACCCAATGAGTTGTTCCACCCACCTCCCCCAGCCCGGACTTACAAAACCAGAAAAGACAGATGCCGGGGAAAACCAACAGGAAAAATATTCAGCAAAACGAATATCCATTCCTGCCGTTCTGAACCCTGGTCCTGTATTTCGTATACAAGAATGACCTTTGTTGTTCGACAACCCCGTGGGAATATCCTGCTTAAAGAACGCTTGCTACGGACTTCTCTTTGAAATAAGGGTGCTTGGACCGGACGGGTATTCAATTGCCAGAGGAAGGCTCTGGTATTATCACCGTTTTCCAGGTTATAATAAGGGTTAAGTATTCATTCCTGGGGGAGGTTAAGGACGATGAAGAACTGCCCGGTCTGTGCAACAGAGCTTAACGAGGCTACCAAATACGGGGTGCAGATCGACGTCTGCCCGCGCTGCCGCGGGGTGTGGCTTGACCGCGGGGAGTTGGAGAAGGTTATCGGGATGGCCCGCGACTTCCGGGGTATGGACGCCGGGAGGGAGATGCACGACGAGGACCGCAACGAACTCCGGTACCGGAAAGACGATGACGACTCCCGCTACGGCAAACCCCACGGCCGGAAGAAAAAGCGGGGATTCCTGGACATGTTCGAGGAGATGTTCGATTAGGGAGCCGAAAGGGCTCCCTTTTCAGTATCTTGGGTCGAAATCTGTTATAATGCCAGGAGAACATCCAAGCGAGAAGGAGACACCGACTACATGCGGCCGCTGCCCATCATCCTGGCCCTCTCCCTGGTTGCCAACCTGGCCCTGGCGGGGTACCTGCTCAGCAGCCCCGGCCTCCAGGCCCCCGGCGGCGCCGGCGGCGACGACCCCCGGGCGGAACAGGTCGAGGCCCTTGAACGCCGGTTGGACGCCCTCCGGCAGGAAAACGCCGCCCTGCGGGCCGAACTCGAGGAATTGAAAGCGCCGTCCGCGGACCCGGCCCCCGGGGGGATGGGGGATACTTCCCAGGATAAAACAGTCCTCTCCTGGTATTTCTACCGCAACAAGGAACACCGCCCGCCGACAACGGATCCGGCTTACCTCCAGGCCATCGCCGACGGGCGGGGCATCTTCCTGGGCCCCACCGACCGGAAGACGGTGTACCTGACCTTTGACGAGGGCTACGAAAACAGCTATACCGCACGCATCCTGGACATCCTGGCGGCCAACGGCGTGCGGGCGGCGTTCTTTGTCACCGGCCCCTATGTCCGGGCCAACCCCGCCCTCGTACGCCGCATGGCGGCCGAGGGCCATGTTGTAGGCAATCACAGCCAGACCCATCCGTCCCTGCCGAAGGTCAGCAACGACCTCATCCGGGAGGAGGTCCTCAGCGTCCACCGGCAGGTCCGGGAACTGACCGGCACCGAGATGCGCTTCTTCCGTCCCCCGATGGGCGAGTTCAACCGGCGCACCCTCGACCAGGTGCATTCCCTCGGTTATACGAGCGTCTTCTGGAGCATGGCCTACAAGGACTGGGACGTCAACAAGCAGCCCGGGAGCGAGGCCGCCTACCGTCACGTCATCGACAACATACACCCGGGGGCGGTGATCCTTCTCCACGCCGTCTCGCAGTCCAACACCGAGGCCCTGGACCGTATCCTTAAAGAACTGAAGCGCCAGGGGTACACCTTCGGCACCCTTGACGAATTGGCTTAAAACCAAAGAAACCCATTGCATTTTCCGGCACAATCATATATCACTGTAGACAGAAGCCCCCGATGGCCGCAGTGCCGGAGGGGCAAACTTTTGCCCGGTGGAGGAAGAGCCGTGAAGATTACCATTATCGGCGCCGGCAAGGTCGGCGTCGAGATCGCCAGGCGGCTCGTGGGCGAAGGACATGACCTGGTACTGATCGACCAGGACGAAACCAAGCTTTCCCGCCTTGAGGGCCACCTGGACGCCCTCATGCTGAAAGGCAGCGGGTCCAGCGCGACCGTCCTGAAACACCCCGACGTGGCCAGAAGCGACATGGTGGCTGCGGTCACCAACGCCGACGAGATCAACATGATCGCGTGCATGATGGCCAAGAAGCTCGGGGTCCCCCGCACCATCGCCCGCATCCGCGACCCGGTCTACGCCCGCGATCTGGTTGTCTCCAAAGAGGACCTCGGGCTGGACCTGGTCATCAACCCCGAACACTCGGCGGCCATGGAGATCGCCCGCCTGCTGACGGTCTCCCTCCCCGTGCACACCGAGCCTTTCGCCGACGGCAAGGTCCAGATGGCCGAAATCACAATCGACGAGTCTCATCGTTTCTTCGCTAACAAGCGACTGTCCGAGGCCGAACTGCCTCACTCCTGCCTGATCGTCGGTATCTCGCGCCGCGGGGGGATGATTGTCCCCGGCGGGCGTGACCAAATCCTGCCCGGCGACACTCTCTACATCCTGGGACATGCCGACAGCGTGGAGAAGGTCTGCGCGCGCATCAAGAAGCGCCGCCCGCGGACAAGCAGCGTCATCATCCTCGGCGGCGGGCGGATCGGATTCTACCTGGGAGAAAAGCTCTGTTCCCTCGGCATAAGGCCCAAGATTATCGAGCAGAACCACGAGCGCTGTCTCAGCCTGGCCGAGCGTCTGCCGGAGGCCCTTATCCTCGAGGGCGACGGCTCCGACCTTGACCTTCTGAAGCGCGAGGGCATCAAAGATACGGACGGCTTTGTAGCCGTCACCGGTTTCGATGAGGAAAACCTGCTCCTGTCGCTCCTGGCCAAACAGATGGGGGCCAAGTATGTCATCGCCAAGGTAAGCCGCCCGAACTACGCCCATCTCGTCGAGCACCTCGGCGTGGACGCCGCGATCAGCCCGTTGCTGATCACGGCCAGCGCCATCCTGCGGTATATCCGCGGCGGGCGGCTCCTGTCCCTGGTCCTGCTCCTTAACGGGCAGGCCGAGGTGGTCGAACTGATCCTGCAGCCCGAAAGCCGCATGGTCGGCAAGCCGTTGTCCCGCCTGGGGCTGCCCAAGGGTGTCATCGTCGGGGCCATCAAGCGCCAGCAGCGGGTCATCATCCCCAAGGGCGACGTGGTCCTGCAGGGGGGCGACCGCCTGGTGGTCTTCGCCGTCGGCTACGGTGTGGATACCATAGAGCGCCTGTTTAACGTGGGGGGCGGCAAATCCTGAACAGGAGACTGGTCGCAAAAACACTCGGGCTGTTGTTGCTTGCCGAGGGGGCGGCCCTGGTCCCCTGTCTCTGGATCGCCGTTTTTCACCAGGGTCCGGATGTCCCGGCGTTCATCTGGACCATCGCCCTTGCCGCGGCCGTCGGCCTCCCCCTGGCCCTCATCAGGGCCGACCTGGGGGACGTGGGCTACCGCGAGGGCTTCATGGTGGCCGCCATCGGCTGGGTGGTCCTGGCCGCTTTCGGATCCTTACCTTTCATATTCAGCGGCGTGCTGCCCAACCCGGTGGACGCCTTCTTCGAGGCCATGTCGGGGTTTACCACCACGGGGGCGTCCACCATCGCCGACCTGACACCGGTCCCGTACGGCATCCTCTTCTGGCGAAGCCTGACACATTGGCTGGGCGGGATGGGGATCGTCGTCTTCATCGTCGCCCTCCTGCCGTCCCTCAAGGTGGCGGGGATACAGCTGTACCGGGCGGAGGTTCCGGGACCCTCCAAGATCAAGGTCGTCCCCCGCGTCGCTCAGACCTCGCGCGAACTCTACCGGGTCTACCTCCTGTTCACCCTGGCCGAAATCCTCCTGCTGCGCCTGGCCGGGCTGCCCTGGTTCGACAGTCTCATTCATACCTTCGGCACGGTGGCCACCGGCGGTTTCTCCAACCAGAACGCCAGCGTCGGCGCATACAACAATCTGGCCGTGGAACTGATCATCGTCATGTTTATGATCCTGTGCGGCATGAGCTTCAGCCTGCACATCCGGGCCATTAAGGGCCACTACCGGGCCATCTGGCAGGACACGGAGCTGAGGGTCTACCTGGCCATCATCGCCGTTGCCGTGGCCGCGGTCACGTTGAACCTGGTCTCTTCCCTGGGCCTGGCGCCGGCGCAGGCCGCCCGCCATGCCCTCTTCCAGGTGGCGTCCATCATTACCACCACCGGCTTTTCGACCGTGGACTTCAACCTCTGGCCGGACTTCAGCCGCCTCATACTTGTCCTGCTGATGTTCATCGGCGGCTGCGCGGGATCCACGGGCGGCGCGATCAAGGTCGTCCGCTTCATCATCCTGTGGAAGGTGGCCATACGTCAGTTGCGGCGCCTCATCCACCCCCAGGCCGTGCTCCCCGTTCGCCTGGGCGGCGCCGTTATCCCCTCCGAGATGGTCGATATCGTGCAGGCCTTCTTCATTCTGTACCTGGGCCTCTTCTTCGGCTCGGTCATCATTGTGGCCGGCGGCGGCGCCGATTTCCTGACCGCCCTGACCGCCGTCGCCGCCACCCTGGGTAACGTCGGCCCGGGCCTGGGGCTGGTCGGTCCTATGTCCAACTTCGCCGCCCTCCCTGACCTCGCCAAGGCCCTACTCTCGTTCTGCATGCTGGTCGGCCGCCTGGAGCTGTTCACCGTGCTGGCCCTGTTGCACCCCGGATTCTGGCGCCGCTGAAGCGGCCCGCCGTGTGACCGGAAACAAAACGGGCGTGGCCTAAACCACGCCCATACAGGAAACCCGGCGTCAATGGGTTACCTTCGTCCGTGAAAGCGAACCAGCAGGACCTACCCGGTCCTTCTCAGTGCCGGACGGTGGAATGAAGGGACAATGCCCCCACCGCCTGCGCCAGGCTGAACGATCCCGCGAACGTTACCCGTACGGCTCTCGGCCGGGCGGGCCTGAAGTACAGGTGGTAACAGAGCCCGATGTAACCGGCCAGGTAGAGAAGCATTACCGCCATCGCCAGGTAAAAGATCTTCACGAGATCACCCCCCCAATCCGTCCCTTAAGAACATTGTATACAGTATCCAATAATGCACAAGACATCACGAAAATATCGTAATAGGAAGTTTTTTCTGACAATGTCAGACGGGGCGGTCCCTGCAAGTTGACCGAAACGCAAATAACCGTCCTGTTGTATAATTGACCCGAGGTGTTGCCCTTGTCCTCATCGCGGGCTCTCTTGTACGCTTTTCTGGCCCTGGCCGTGATCCTGGGCGGCAGCGTCCCGGCCCTGACGGCGTTTGAGGATTTGACAACATTTGAAGCCTTCTGGCTGGCGGTGGTCAGTATCGCCACCGTGGGCTACGGTGATTACGTGCCCGTTACGACGGCCGGCCGGATCACGACCATCGTCATCATTTTTGCCGGCGTGGGCCTTTTCTTTTACGCGATGACCATCTTGAACGGCGTCGTCATCGAGGGGCGTATTTTAAATGTGTGGGGGAGACGAAGAATGCAGCGCGAGATCTCCAGGCTTAAGGACCACGTGATCGTATGCGGCGGGGGCCGGGTGGGCCAGGCGGTGATCGAACAGCTTCGCCACGAACGCGCCCCCCTGGTGGTCATCGAGCGGGAGGGGGAGATCATCCAGGGCCCGTCTCCTGACGAATTGATCCTGGCGGGGGACACCCTGGTCGTTTTCGGCCCCGGAAACCGGCTGGCGGACCTGGAGGTCAAGGCCCAGAGGGCGGCCCCGGGACGGGCCGGCTGGAGGAGTTGAGATCCCGTCAAAAATACCGGGGCCGGCAAGCGCCGGCCCTACCGTTTCTATCGATACCTTTTGCGCCCAAGGGCCCTTCTACTTCACCAACAGCACCGGACACGGCGCCAGCTGGACCACCTTCTGGGCCACACTGCCGAAAATGAGGCCTCCCAGGGCGCCGGCTCCACGCGTTCCCATAATAATGTGGTCGAAACCTCCCTCGCGGGCCAGCTCCGCGATCTCCCGCCCGGGATCCCCGCGGCGCACCACGGTCTCCGCCTTGATGCCGGCATCCTCGAAGACCTTCGCCGTTTTTTCCAGGATGGCCTGGGCCTGTTCATCGGCAAAGGTGATGATGGAAGGCGTAAAGGGCGTATCGAGGGCCAGATCGGGCACCAGCTGGTAGGCATAGACGATCGTTATCTCCACCGCGGGGTTTTCTTTGGCCACCTCCAGGGCATACTCCGCCGCCCGCATCGCATACTCCGACCCGTCCGAGGGTATCAAGATTTTCTTATACATGGCCAACCTCCTCTCAAAGTTCGGGTAATCTTTGTGAAAACGGTAACTAATATCCCGTACCTATGGTACCCCTTCGGCTCATTTCTGACAAGACCCAAAACAATATTCCAATTATGAATTACCCTTCAGCCGGCGGCGCCTCGCGGTTCTCCTCCGCGGAAGAGAGTCGCCCCGGCGAGGGGAGGCACAGCCCGACCAGCAGCCCTATGAAGGCCAGCGCCAGCACAGCCCAGAAGGCGCCGTGCAGGCCGTAGGCCAGCGCTTCCTGGACGGCCTGGCGTTCCCCGGCTCCAAGCACGGCGCGCTGCAGGGGGTCCAGCAGGCAGTTGGTCAATGCCGCGGGGTCGGCACCCGCAAGCGAGGGCACCCCTTCGAGCCCGCGCGCCAGCAGGCGGTTCATGATCGCCGCCGTCAGCGCCACGCCCACCGTGGAGCCCAGGGTGCGCATGAACTGGACCACGGCCGTGGCCACCCCGCGCTGCCGCCAGCCCACCGAGGACTGGACATAGACAATAAAGGCCGTGGTGGAGAAGCCAAGCCCCAGGCCCATAGTGAAGGTCGCCGCCGTCACCAGGATCTGAGGCGAGCCGGGCGCGAGGGCGACGAGCATTACGGCGGACAAGACGTTGAAGCCCAGGCCCAGGACGGCCATGCGCTTGTACCCCACGCGGAGCAGGAAACGGCCCCCGATGGTGCTCCCCAGGGGCCAGCCGATGGACATCGGCGCCACCGCCGCCCCCGCCGTAAGCGCCGACCCGCCCAGCACGCCCTGGACAAAGAGCGGAATATATGAGGAGACGCCAATCATCACCGCGCCGGCGATGAAGTTTCCTGCCACTGAACCGCTGATGACCCGGTTGCGGAAAAGGGAAAGGGGGAGCATGGGCTCGGGGACGCGGGCCTCGTGGTGCACGAAGAAGGCCAGCAGGGCGAGGGCGGCGCCGCCCAGGGCGAAGACCGGCCAGGACGACCACGGCCAGTCGCCCCCGCCTTCGAGGAGCACGAGGAGGAGAGCGGTGACCCCCGCGGCCAGGGTGAGCGAACCCAGGTAGTCCATCCGGGGGCGGCCGGGGTGGCGGGTCTCCGCCAGGTAGCGCAGGATCATGGCCATGGCCAGAAGGCCCAGGGGCAGGTTGATGTAAAAGACCCAGCGCCAGTCCAGGTAGTCGACAATGAAGCCCCCTATGCCGGGGCCGATGATGGCCGAGATGCCCCAGACGCTGCTGAAGAGCCCCTGCATCCGGGCGCGCTCCTCGGCGGCGAAGATGTCCCCGATGATGGTGATCGTCACCGGGAGAACGGCGCCGGCCCCCAGGCCCTGGATCGCCCGGAAGAGGATGAGCTGGGGCATGCTCTGTGCCAGGCCGCAGAGCGCGGACCCGAGCAGGAAAAGGCCGGTACCGCAGACGAAAACCGCTTTCCGCCCGAAGAGGTCGGCCAGCTTGCCGTAAATCGGCGTGCTGACCGCCGAGGTCAAGAGGTAAATGGAAAACACCCAGGAGAAAAGGGCCATCCCCCCGAGCCGGCCGATGATGGTCGGCATGGCCGTCCCGACGATGGTGATGTCGAGGGCGGCGAGGAAGGTCGCCAGGAGGACGGCGATGGTGATCATCCGGCGCTGCTTGTCCAAGTAAGGCCTCCCGTGGCTTTCAGGCTTTTTGGGCCCCCTGCGGGGGGATAAAGGCCGGCCCTTCAGGCGTCTCCTGGTAGAGTTCAACGCCGTCCCGCACAAACCTCTGCCCGTCCCAGCGGAAAATCTGGCTTAAGAAGCCGATAATGTCCACGTGGGCGATGCCGCACATCCTCTGGTGCCCGACGATTTCCGGGAGACCGTCCCCGTTTGTGTCCTCAATGTCATAGTCCGAGAAAGGGTCCAGCCAGTTGGTGCCGTAGCCTTCCTTGATCTGCTGTTCGGTCAGCTCGGGGTTGTTCCGGTAGTTGGAATAGGCCACTTCGTACTCCCATACGAGACCCAGGGGATCGATCGCCGCCCGGACCCGGCTGTCACCCAGGTACTCGCGGTGCATGCCGGGGACCTCGCAATGGTCTTCGGCGCGGAACAGCGTCCGCAGGCGGTCTCCCTGTAGAGAATAGACATTCAGGTTGACGATCGCCCCGCTGCCCCCTATGTGTTCAAAGAAAAGCAATTCCGGGCGGCCGTCGCCGGTGAGGTCCCGCAGGCGAAGGCTGCTGCCGTAGTAACCGCCCTGACCCGGCACGTTCATCCGGGGGCCGTTCCCCCCGACGAGCAGGGACTTACGGTCGGGGAAGGGCAGTTCCGGCTGCGACCTTGTTCCCAGCAGGTACACCGTTTCCCGCGCTCCGTCCCCGTCCAGGTCGGCCCAGCGGGTATCCAGCCACTCCTCCCCGGAGGCCGCGGGCGGGGGCTCGATCCGCACGCCTTCCGTCACCGTGCCGCAGAGGGCCGCCAGGACATAGTGACGGCCTTTATCCCCAGCCGGCTTTGCGCCCACCGCCTCGGCCTGCAAGACGACAGCCCGCCCGTCCACGGCCACCGGGTCGGGCTCCTCAATTCTACGGGTGCCTTTGCTCCCCGCAAGGTATATCTCATGGTAAGGGTCGCGGCCGAAAAGACGCCCCTCTTCAGCCGTCACCACCAGATCCACCGCCGTGAATTCCCCCGCTTCCAGCGTCAGGGCGGCAGGACCGATCCGGTCGATCTCCCGTACCAGATCCTCAACGGGGACAAATGCCTGCAGGTCAAGACGGCGGGGGTAGGGCTGCGCGCCGGTATCGTAGGTCTTTTGCCCGGGCTCGCGCCGCACCGTGAAAACGGTTGCCTTTTCGCTCCCGGGAATCACGAACTGTATATTGAGCGACCGGATTTCACCCTTGCCCCCGGGAAGAAGGGTGAAACTTAATTTGCGGGTGTAAGCCTTTTGAGGATCGATCTTAAGCGCGCTCTGAATATCCAGCCAGGCCTCTCCAAGCGGGCCTGGCGGCAGCGGCCGAGGAGGAGCCCCGTCCCGGGGAGCCGGCCGTGAACCACAGCCCGCCGAAATGACAAGAAGGATGATCATCACCAAGACACCCGGAACCAGGGAACACGTGGACCACGCCCGCCGGCTCATGCCTTCCCTCTCTCCCCTTCTCCTGTCCCTTGCGGGACGTGCTATAACCAATAATGGCAGAGCGGGGCAAAATGTGACATGAAACGGCGCGCCGGGGGCAGCTTCGCCCGCTCTTTACTCCGGGCGTAAGATGTTGTTAAATGGGTGATAAGGTTCCCGGACGGAATCCAGGAAGGAGAGAACCTGATCCAATGCTCTACGAAAGCACCCGGGGCGGGCAGCGCAACGCCACCGCCGCCCAGGCCATCTGCCGGGGTATCGCCTCCGACGGGGGCCTGTTCGTCCCCTCGTCCCCGGTCCGTCTCAGCCTCGAAGAGATCGCCCGCCTGGCGCCTCTCCCGTACCCGCGGCGGGCGGCGGCCGTCCTCGCCCCTTACCTGAGCGACTACACCCCGGAAGAACTGGACGCCTGCGTGGCCGCCGCTTACAACACGGAGCGTTTCGACACCCCGGCCATCGCGCCCCTGGTGCGGACCGCGGCCGGCGAGTATTACCTCGAACTCTGGCACGGCCCGACCTGCGCCTTCAAGGACATGGCCCTGCAGGTCATGCCCCACCTGCTGGCGCGCGCCGTCGCCAAGACCGGCGAGAAGGCCGAGATCGTCATTCTGGTCGCCACCTCGGGCGATACCGGCAAGGCCGCCCTGGAGGGCTTCCGCGACGTGCCCGGGACCAGGATCATCGTCTTCTACCCCGCGCGGGGAGTCAGCGAAATCCAGAAACTCCAGATGGTCACCCAGGAGGGGGCCAATGTCGGGGTGGTGGCCGTCGACGGCAACTTCGACGACGCCCAGAGCGGCGTCAAGGCCATCTTTACGGACCCGGAGGTGCGGTCCCTGCTGGCCGCCCACGGCCTCAAGTTCTCCTCGGCGAACTCCATCAACTGGGGCCGCCTGGTGCCCCAGATCGCCTATTACATCTCCGCCTACCTCGACCTGGCGGCCGACGGCGGCGTCCGCCCCGGGGACCCGGTCAACTTCGTGGTGCCCACCGGCAACTTCGGCAACATCCTGGCCGCCTTCTATGCCCGGCGGATGGGCCTGCCCGTAAACCGCCTGGTCTGCGCCGCCAATACCAACAACGTCCTCACGGACTTCATCCGCACCGGGACCTACGACCGGCGGCGTCATTTCGCCAGGACCCTGTCGCCCTCGATGGACATCCTCATCTCGTCCAACCTGGAGCGGCTGCTCTACGAACTGACCGGGCACGACGCGGCGCGCGTCGCCGGCTGGATGGCCGCCCTGGTCCGGGACGGGGCCTACAGCATCGACGCCGGTACGTATGCGCAGGTGGCCGGCCTGTTCTGGTCCGACTTCGCCGACGACACCGAGACCCTGGCCACCATCCGTGCGACGTACGCCGAAAGTCGTTACGTCCTGGACACCCATACCGCGGTCGGACGCGCCGTCTACGCCAAGTACCGCCTGGCCACCGGCGATGAAACGCCGACCATCATCGTCAGTACGGCCAGCCCCTTCAAGTTCAACGCCGCCGTCGCCCGGGCCATCCTGGGCGAGGAGGCCGTGGCCGGCAGAACGGAGTTCGAGCTGCTGGAGATGCTCTCGGCCGCGACCGGCCTTGAGATCCCGCCCGGCCTGCGCGGCCTCGACCGGCGGCCGGTCCACCACACCCGCAAGGTCAAGAAGGACGAGATGCGCCAGGCCCTCCTCGACCTCCTCCTTTAAGTAAGGGGTCAGGCACTCAACTTAAAACATAGGTGCCGTTTTAAGTAAGGGGCCTGACCCCTTACTTAAAGGATGTTTTCCAGTGTGAATGATTCCTTCTCGGGGATGTGCTCGATCATTTTCTTCAGCGCAGCGGCTTCCCCGAGGGCCAGTTCCTCGTCTTCCGCCCAGAGGTACTCGCGGATGCGGACAATGGAGAAGTCGATGTTGTCGATCTCCTGGTGATCAACGAACGCCGTCCACCACTTCTTGGACTTTTCCCAGCGGCCGCCCAGCCCGTCGAGCGCGCGCTCGGCTTCTTGCCACCTTTCCTGCTTTACCAGGGCCTGCACGCGGTCGATCCGCATGCCCAGTTCATCGGCCGTCCCCCGCAGCGCCTGGACCGTCCAGACGCCAAACCCGATGACCACGACCAGCAGCACCAGCAGGACCGCCACGAAGCGCAATCCCTCTCACCTCCGAAGATAAGCACCGGGGCAAAGCCTGGTATCAGCTTGCACCCTTTAACTGGTAGAAGAGCTTGCCGCCCGTGTCCAGGGCGGCGAACAGTACGCGTTTTAAATCCCGGATCCCGAACTTGGCCAGTTCGCTGCGCAGCCAGTTGACGTCGAGGTTGATCCCGGCCAGGTTCTTTTCCAAAACCTTGCCGTCGATGATCAGGGTCGTCGGCAGGCCCTCGTAGCCGGTCGAGAGATTCAAGTCCTCGGGGCATACCGGGCGTTTCTGTGATTTGGGAACGACGGACAGGTGCCCGTTGGTCTCCAAAATGGCGAACTCGACGTCGGCCAGGTTCGGAAGGTTCTTGGCCCGGAGCTGCTCCAGGAGGTCGTTGATGTCGTACCGGAGCCGGGCCAGTTCCTTCTCCACGATCTTGCCGTTGGCCACCAGGACGCTGGGCGTGCCGCAGATCACAGCGCGGGCCTTCAGGCTCTTCAATGAGGCATAGGACAGGATGACCTGGGCGACCAGCAGGACGAAGATGGGCACCAGCCCGTTGACCAGGGGGACGTCGGTATTGGCGATCGGGATTGACGCCAGCTCCGAGAGCATGATGATGACCACCAGTTCGAAGGGCTGGAGCTGCCCGACCTGCCGCTTGCCGGTCAGGCGTAGAACGACGACCACGGCGGCAAAGAGGATGAGCGTCCGCACCAGGACCAGGAGCATGGATCAGCCTCCCCGAAAAGGATTCTCTTGTCATTTTGCCAGCCCGGGGCGGCCTTTATGCGACCCAATAACAAAACCGGCCGTTATCCGGCCGGTCTTCGCGCCGCAGGCGCTCCTTCTCGCGCTTGCGGTCGTACTTTTTCTTGTCCGGGACCACCTGGCTCTGGGGCTTACGCGTCCAGGTACGGCGCACGGAGTTATAAATGATCCTTCTCTTCATTCGGCCATCCCCTTTCGGTCCCCGCCCCTACACATTGAAGCGGAAGCAGATGATGTCCCCGTCCTGCACGACGTAGTCCTTGCCCTCCAGGCGGAAGAGCCCGCGTTCCCGGACGGCGGCGGGCGACCCCGCGGCCTCCAGGTCCGCGAAGTTGAAGACCTCGGCGCGTATGAAACCGCGCTCGATGTCCGAGTGCACCTTCCCGGCCGCCCGGCGGGCCACCGTGCCCCGGCGGATGGTCCAGGCGCGGACCTCGTCCTCGCCCACCGTAAAGAAGGAGATCAGGCCCAGGTAGTCGTAGGCGGCGCGGGCCAGGCGGGCCATGCCCGGCTCGGACAGGCCCAGGTCGGCCATAAACTCGGCGCGGTCCTCCGGGGGCAGCTCGCTGATCTCCATCTCCACCTGCGCGGAGACCTCGATGACCGGGAAGCCCCTCTCCGCCGCGTAGGCCGTCAATTCGTCCCGCCGCGGGTACTCGCCCGCCCCTAGCTGGTCCTCGTCGAGGTTTACCGCCAGCAGGAGAGGCTTCTCGGTCAAAAAGCTCTGCCCGGCCAGCAGCTCCTTCTCCTCATCGGCAAGGGGCACGCTGCTCACCGGCTGCTCCGCCTCCAGGGCCGCCAGGAACCGCTCCAGGACGGCGAGTTCGGCGGCCGCGGTCTTCGGCGGTTTCTTCGCCCCCTTGATGCGCTCGATGCGTTTCTCCACGGCCCCCATGTCGGCCAGCAGAAGCTCGGTGTTAAAGTCGGCCAGGTCGCGCTTGGGATCGACGCTCCCCGCGACATGCGGCACCTCTTCGGAGGAGAAGGCCCGCACGACGTGCACCAGCAGGTCGGCGGCGCGCACCTCGTCCAGGAACTTGCCCGCCACCCCCTGGCCCGGCTCCACCCCCGGCAGGTCCTTGAACTGCACCTGGGCGTAGGTGGTCTTGCGCGGTTTGTAGTGCGCGCTTAAGAAGTCGATGCGCCGGTCGGGAACCGGCGCCATCCCGACGTTAACCCCCGCTCCGGCGCCCATAAAGGTGCCGGTCGCCGCGTGCTGGCCTGTCAGAAGGTTAAAGAGGGTCGTCTTGCCGACGAGCGGCAGTCCGACGAGCCCGATAAGCAAGGTTTCTCACTTCCTCCAAGTAGATCTCAGCGGACGGGCGAAGGTTCCCCGGCCACCATCTCGGTTGTAAGCTCACGCCAGATACCCGGCGGGCAGACTTCCCGCAGCAGGATCTCATCGTAGCCTTCACAGCCGGCGAAGGGGGTCGCAGGCCAGTCGGCGGCCCGCACCCGGGGGCTGTAACCCTCGTGGATCAACGGTTCCCGCCCCGTAGCGCCGGGCTCGCCCAGCCATTGCCGGACCAGCTCATCCTCCCCTTTGTTCACCAACACTTCGCGCAGGCGGTGGGCGCGCTTGGTCTGCGGGCTGCAGATGAAGGTCTGGCAGACCAGGGGGCGCGCGGTGTAAAGACGGCAGGTCCGCGTCCCACACTCCAGGAAACAGCAGCGGCCGTCCTCCCGGCGGGCCAGGGTGATGTCCACCGCTCGCCCGTCGACCAGGACGTGGCCGTAAAGCGCCAGGAAGGCGGAAAGCGTCGGCGCCCCCGTGGCCCGGCGCAGGACCCGGGCATCGACGGCGGTCAGCGGCAGCCGTTCCGCGCAGCAGCGGTCGCACCCCTTGCACTCCCGCCGCCGGGCGCGCCCCCGGTCCAGGGGCAGCTCCTCGATGGCCCGGTTCAGGGCGGCCAGGTAGTCCCCAACCGTGGCCTCCGGGTCGGCCACAAACAGGTCGTACCCGTTGGCGCCGTCGATCCGCACCATGTCGACCCTTACCCTGTCCGGCGCGCTCATATCGTCATCCCTCCGCTTATTCCATTTGCCACTGCCGGGGCACGGGCATTCCGTCCCCCGCCCTCAGCCAACGAGGATATTATACTTCACCGGACCCGTTTCCCGCAGCAATTCGTCCAGGGTTTGGGGCTCATCCGGGGGGCGCAGGCGGGATACCGCAAAAAACGCGTTCCAGAGCCCGGCGTGCACCAGGGGTCCGGTACCCCCGAACATTACTTCCCGCCAGGGAAGCCCGAAATAGCGTTCAAACTCCTCCACCAGCGTCGCCAGGTCCGCAAGCGTATCCGGCAGGTCGACCCACACCCGTGCCAGGCTGCCGACGGCAACCACCTTGCGGGGCGGGCATCACCCGGACTCGTAAAAGTAAACCGGCACCGCCGAATCACCGGTCCGGCAGCGCTCCTCGTCCAGCCGCCTCAGCGCCGGCTCGTCCAACGTGCCGAAAACAACCAGGGGCTGTCCCCGGGCCACGCGCAGCGCCTCGCCCGCCAGCCGCCCGCCGATCGCCGCCAGGAGCATTTGGATCAAAGGAAAACCCCCCAGGATGTTTTCCTCCATTCTAGCACAACCCGGCGTCCGCTTGACCCCCGCGGTTGACGGCCGGGATGGCCTCCTCTAAAATGTGAAAGCGCAAGAGGTGATAACGAATGATGCATAAGGTAACGGTCTTCTCCGACTATGCCTGACCCTTCTGCTACGTCGGCACGGGCATTGTCGAGAGACTGCAAGAGGAATACCCGCTGGAGGTCGAGTGGGTGGGCTACGAACTGCACCCGGAGACCCCGCCGGAGGGGATCCGGGTAAACCGCCTGAACCCGGGAATCGACCTCACGGAAGCTTACCGGCGCTTGCAGAGAATGGGGGCGGAATATCGGGAAGGCGGAAGTGGTTGTGGACGTCGCCGCCCGTGTGGGCCTGGACGCCGCTGGACTGCGGGCGGCCCTTGAAAGCCATGCCTACGCCGGCGCACTGGCGCAAAACGCCGCCCGGGCGCGCGCTCAGGGTGTGGTGGCCCTGCCCACCTTCTTTTTCGAGGACGGCAGCCGGCTCGTCGGGGCCCGGCCCTACAAAGAGTTCACCCGCCTCCTGGAGACACAGAGGGGGAGGTAAAAGTTCACAAATCCGTCACATTCCCGTGACAGCCCTGCCACAGTCGTCCGTTACACTAAGTAAAAAAACCAAAGGAGGGGCGCGCATGAAGAGAAAGCTTGTGGTCTCGCTTCTGCTTCTGGCCTTCACGGGCCTCGTGGCGGTGCCCGCGTTCGCAGCCACGGATCCGGTGTCGGACGCCAAGGCGTGGTTCGAGCAAAAGTTCAGCGCCAAGAAGGCGTGGGTCGACCAGGCCGTGAAGGACGGCCGGCTGACTCCCGAGCAGGGCCAGGCCATGAAGGAGCACTTCGACCAGATGTACGAGTTCCACGAGCAGAACGGCTTCGTGTGCCCCAACGGGGGTCCCGGGATGGGCCGGGGCATGGGTAACGGCATGGGCCGCCACGGCGGCTTCGGCGCCGGCTTCGGCAGGTGGGGCGGCCAGGCTCCGGCGGCACCGAACACAGCCCCGGGCGCCTAGCGAATCACCGGCAAAGACCCCGGTTCCCCCGGGGTCTTTGCCGTTCCCAGCCACCCGGTGGTCGCCGGATGGTAAAGAAATGGAGAAGGGAGTGCCTACGAATGAGCGGGAGAAGGTTGTTGTTGTTCATCGCTCTGGCGGCGTTCGTGGCCGGGGTGATGTTCGCCGGGGGGGCCATGCTTTTTAAGGAACTGGCACCACCGCAACCGCCTCTCGCCGGCCACACGGCCGGGGCAAACGCGGTGGTTTCCGGCGGCGATTCTGTCGCCGACATTGTCGATAAGGTGAGTCCGGCCGTGGTCAAGATCGACACCCGGGTGACCAAAACGTCGGGCTGGGACCCCTTCTTCAACGACCCGTTCTTCCGTGAGTTCTTCGGCCGTCCGATCCCGCTGCAGCCGCGGGAAGAGCACGGCATGGGCTCGGGGTTCATCTTCTCCCCGGACGGCTATATCCTGACCAACGAGCACGTCATTCAGGGCGCGACAGACGTTACGGTGACCCTTGCGGGCAGCCGGAAGCCCCTGCCGGCAAAGGTCATCGGGGCGGACCACGATTTGGACCTGGCGGTGGTCAAGATCGACGGCCACGGCCTGCCGACCCTGAAGATCGGTGACTCCAACCGTACCCGGGTGGGGGATCTGGTCATCGCCATCGGCAACCCCTACGGCCTGGACCACACGGTGACCACCGGCGTCATCAGCGCCAAAGGGCGCCCCATTGTCATCGAAGACCGTTATTACGACAACCTGCTGCAGACCGACGCCTCCATCAATCCCGGGAACAGCGGCGGTCCTCTCCTGAATATGCAAGGCGAGGTTATCGGCGTGAACACCGCCGTGAACACCCAGGCGCAGGGCATCGGTTTCGCCATCCCCACCAGTACCATACGCCCGGTCCTGGACGAATTGATCCGGACGGGCAAGATCACCCACCCCTGGCTGGGCGTTCAGATGCAGGAGCTCACGCCCGAGGTGGCCCAGTATGCCGGCCTGCCGGATACGCAGGGGGTGCTGGTCATCGCCGTGGTGCCGCAAAGCCCGGCGGCCCGGGCCGGCATTAAGCCCGGGGATATCCTGCTCACCCTGGACGGGAACAAGATCAGCGGCCCGCAGCATCTCGGCAACCTGGTGCGCAGCCGTAAAGCGGGTGATAAGGCCAAGATCGTCATCCGCCGCGATGGGCGCGACATAACCGTACAGGCCACCCTGGAGCGGCGCCCGAGCAACTAGGAGACACTTCTACGCAGGGTCCCGAACCGCGTGGCCAGTGACGTCAAGGGCAGTCTTTCAATTATCACCCGGACTGATATACCCGACTTGGAGTTTGGGCCGCTGCCGCCTCATCCCGTGCGCATCAGGCGCATGGAGTTCAAGACAACGAGGATGGAACTCATGTTGTGCACGACGGCCGCCGGCACCGGGCCAAGAAGGCCGCCCGCGGCCAGGGCCAGGGCCAGCACATTGACCGAGTTGGCCAGGATGATGTTCTGGTTGATGACGCCCAGGGTACGGCGGCCGAGCTGAAGCACCTCGGGCACCCGTCCCAGGTCGCCGCCCACCAGGGCGATATCGGCCGTCTCCAGCGCCACGTCGGTTCCGCTCCCCACCGCAATCCCCACGTCGGCCGTCGCCAGGGCCGGGGCGTCGTTCACGCCGTCGCCGACCATGGCCACGCGCCTTCCCCGCGCCTGCAGGTCGCGGATATGCGCGGCCTTGGCCTCCGGCAGTTGTCCGGCCACGATCCGGTCGACCCCCGCCTCGGCCCCCACGGCCCGCGCCGCGATCTCGCTGTCGCCCGAAAGGAGCACGACTTCCCGGGCGAGCGAGCCGCGCAGGCGGCCGACGGCCTGCCGCGCCTCGCCGCGCAAGCGGTCGGCGATACTCAAGGCGCCGACAAGCTTTCCGTCGCGCGCCACCAGGACCACGGTCTCCCCCCGTGCCTGGTGCTCCCGTACCAGGGCGCGGGCCCGGACGTCGGGTACCACCCCGTGGTCCGCCAGCCAGCGCTCGCTGCCGAGAACGATCCTCGCCCCGTCCCAGCGGGCGACGACCCCCCGGCCCGGCACCGTTTCCCATTCATCGGGGTCGGGTACCGCCAGGCCTGCGTCGGCCGCCCGCCGCAGGACGGCCCCGGCCAGGTGATGTTCCGACCGCTTCTCGACAACGGCCGCCGCCAGGAGGACTTCGGCCGTCCCGGCTCCGTTCCAGGTGATGACCTCCCTGACCTCCGGCCGGCCCCTGGTCAGGGTCCCCGTCTTGTCGAAGACAACGGTGTCCACCCGCCCGGTCCGCTCCAGGACCTCCCCGCCCTTGACCAGGACACCCCGCCGGGCGGCACGGCCCACAGCGGCCAGGACCGCGGTGGGCGTAGAAAGAAGCATGGCGCAGGGGCAGAAAACGATGAGCACCGTCACGGCCCGGGTGACACTCCCGGTGGCAAGGTACACGGCCGACGCAAGGACCAGGCTCACCGGAACAAACCAGGCCGACCAGCGGTCGATAAGACGAGCGATAGGCGCCTTTTGCTCCCGGGCCAACCGGACGAGCCGGACAATACCGCCGAGGGTGGTCTGGTCGCCCGTGCGCTCGGCGCGGACTTCCAGGAAGCCCCGCTCGTTGAGCGTACCGCCGAAGACCTCGTCCCCGGGGGCCTTCGCGACCGGCACCGGCTCCCCGGTGACCGCCGCCTGGCTGACGCTGCCGCTCCCGGCCAGCACCCGGCCGTCGACCGGGATCTTCTCTCCGGGGCGGACCAGGACGACCTCCCCGGGGCGGACGTCGGCCGCCATGACCTCCACTTCGTCCCCCTCGCGGCGGACCCGGGCCGTCAGCGGGGCCAGCTCGATCAGGCGTTCCACCGCCCGGTTGGCGCGCCGGACCGTAAGGGTCTCCAACTGCTCGCCGACGAGCATGATCAAGGCCACCTCGGCCGCCGCCAGGTACTCCCCGATGGCCACCGCGGCTACTAGGGCGATGCTGACCAGCAGCCCGACCCGGGTGTCCCGCCGCCGCACCAGGGCCGCCGCGGCCTCCCACACGATGGGCAGGCCGCCGGCCACGGCCGCCACAAGGGCCAGGTCGACCCCCAGCACTTCCCGGGTGATCCCCGCCAGGTAGAGCAATACCAGGAGGCCGGCAAAAGTAATGATGATGTAGTGACTATAGGAAAAAATCCCTGGCGGCGGGCCATGATGCCTGCCGCAACCGCACGCGCAGGGCGCGCCGGGGAGGGCCTGGTGCATTGCTCTCACTCCTCTTTGTCTCTCAGAGATTACTCCAAAACGTGCTCCAGGGCCTGGTTGAAGAGCTGCGTGATGTGGTGGTCGCTGAGGCGGTAATAGACCAGTTGGCCTTCGCGCCTCGTCCGGACCAGGTTAAGCCCGCGCAGAAGCCGTAGCTGGTGTGAAACGGCGGACGGCGTCATGCCTACCAGCTGGCACAGGTGGCCGACACAGAGTTCGTCGGCCAGGCTCAGGGCATGCACGATCCGCACGCGGCTCCGGTCGGCCAGCACCTTGAAGGTTTCGGCCAACCGCGCGGCGGTCTCCTCATTGACTACGCCGTAATGGATACCGGCCAGGGAGACCCCTTGGTTACAACACGTCTTGGGCACCGCCATCCCCTACCTATGAATAGTTGTTCAAATACTCCACCCTAGCATACACGTCTCCGGCGGATACTGTCAATCCCTCTTTCGCCCGGCCGCCGCAACCTTACTTTTACTGTTAGGAGGATCTGGGAACGCCGCCGTGGAAGAATGTATGTAAACAAGAAAAATGAAAAAGGATGGTGATCCCGCCTGTGCGCCGGATGAACCAGCGCTTTCTTTGGGCGCTTCGCATCGGTTTTCTGATTATCGTTCTCCTATACCTCTATGACCGGGGTGTTTTCAGCCGCTAAGCCGAAAAGTTGTATCGAAAGGAGTTAAAATTGACGTGACGGGACGTTTGGCAGTCTACCTGCTGGCCCTGGCCTTTGTCTCGCCGGTGTTCATCGGGGCTCTTTGGCTCAAGGCCTACCTTATTGAAGCCAGTGGCGGCACGCTGCCGACCCGGGCCGCCGATCTGGTGTTGTACTTTATGCTCGGGGCGATGGTCCTGGGCACCATCGGCGGAATCATCGCCCAGGGCATAAGACGTGATTACAAAAAGCAAAGCGCCGCGGAAGAAGAAAAGGACAGACTTTAAACCATTGATCACCGCACGTTGTTTGACCGTAGGACGAAAAGCCTTGTCTTCTTGCGCAAAAATGGTATATCCTAAAACTGTAGGGAAATAATATTTCTAAAACCACGTTAAGGAGAATGGTGCATGGCCTTTCAAGTTTACTTTCCTAAAGAGAAAAGGCCCAAGAAGGAGCCGAAGCCGATTGTTTCCCTGTCCAAGAGTTCCATCGTCCTGAACAAGCTGGCCCGGGCCAAGATCAAAGCCGACCGGCTGGAACTGGCCTATGACCCGGAGAAACGCTTGATCCGCATCCGCCCCGGCACCGATGGTTCAGCCCTGAACCTGAAGAAGACCAAGGTCCACGCGCGGGGGTTTTTCAAGCACTTTAAGATCCAGGAAAAGGGGAGGTTTGAAGCCCACTACGACGAAGAGGAAAACGCCCTCTACGTACAACTCTAGCAAAGGGCCGCCGGCACGGCGGCCCTTTAAACTTTACGATCTGCATAGTCCGGGGGGAGGTCCGGCAAAGCTAAAGCTAAACTACAAGGAGATGAGCGTGCTTTGCCGAAAAACCCACCCGAGAACGACCCGCCGAAGATCACTCCCAACCCGGTTAAAGGGCCGTCCGACCTGAAACGAAACGACGTGGAATCCTGGGACGAGATGGCCGGCGAGAAAACGCCCTACCTGCAGAACGATAGCCTCGATGGTCCCCGCCCGTAACGGCGGGGCGTTTTTTACCCATCCCGGGGTCTGCCGGCCTCTTCCTTGAAGATCTGCACCTGGCGGGGGTCGAACCGGCCCCTGGCGCCCGCGAGGAGTTCGAGGATAGCCTTTACCACAAGCCTCTCCGCCTGGTCATCCAGCCGGTCTTTCCGTTCCCGCAGGGCGGACATGAGCATATTGACGACCGACTGTTGCAGTTCGGGGCGCCGGGCTAGCTTGTTCTCGTACATGGCGGTATCGGCGCTCTTTAAGACGTCAGACAAAGAGAAGGTGTGATCCGCGGCCGTGCCGTGCCCGAAAGAGATGGACAGCGGAACTGGAGGGTTCTCCCGGTTGTACGCGCCGATGGTCTCCTCAAACACCCGACACCGTGCGGCGGCCGCGCTCTCATCGGCCCCGGGCAGGATGACGGCGAATTCATCCCCGCCGATGCGGGCGACCACATCGCTCGCACGGCAACACTGCCGGAGGAGATCGGCGGCCGTTTTTAGGAGTTCGTCCCCCCGGGCATGGCCCAGGCTGTCGTTGACGGCCTTCAAGCCGTCCAGGTCGGCCAGGATAATGCTCACCGGCCAGACCCGTCCCCGCTCCAGCCTCTTCAGTTCCTCCTCGAAGAACAGCCGGTTGTAAAGCCCGGTCAGCTTGTCCTTGATGGACAGTTCCCGGAACTCGGCCTCCGAACGGCGCAGGGCCTGTACCAGGCGCGCGTTCTCAATGGCCACCGCAGCCTGGCGGGCCACGTTTTCGGCCAGCTCCTGGTCCACAATATCAAAGACGCGGCCGCCCGTGCGGTCCATCACCGCCAGGGCCCCCAGGGTCCGGTTGCCGACCCGCAGGGGAGCGCTCAGGGCCGCTTTGACCCCCGCTTCGATGAAAGCCGGGATCGCCATAGGATAAGAGGGGTAATCTTGAACAACCTGGGGCCGGCCGGTAAGAATGGCCTGCCGCGAAAGGCCAAGCCCTTCTTGTATGGCGAGGGAGGAAAGACCCCTGGGCAAATCGCTGGAGATGTAAGGGTAGGTAACCGTACCGGTCCCTTCGTCCCAGAAAGCGATCAGGCCGGAATCGGCGTTCAGCAGGTCCCTGGCCAGGGCGACAATGGCCGGCAGGAGTTCCTCCAGGTCGATTTCCTCGGCAATACGGGCCGCCACGGCATTCAAGCGCCGCACCCGCGCCAGGTGCCTCTGGGTTTCCTCGTTGAGTTGCACCCGGTCCAGGGCGATCGCCGCCTGGTTGGCGATCAGGCTGAGCAGCCGCCGTTCCCGGTCGGAGAACTGGCGGCGGCGACGGCTGTGGACGGCGATGGTTCCCTTGAGCTTGTTCATGGCCAGCATGTGGACCACTACCCCGGACTGGATGGCGGAAGCGTCAAAAAGGGGCGCCAGGCAGGCGCCGCAGGCCGGGGGGAAGTCCTGGGGGGACATCATTAGCAGATCAGTCATCCGGCATCCGGCGGGCCTGGTGGTGGACCGGCCCAAAGCTTCGGCTCCCCAGCCGCGGACGGCGCGCACAACCATGCTGTTTGTGGCCTCGTCAAAGAAGGCGCAGCCGACCAGCTCGGCGTCCAGGCTCTCGGCCACGCAGTCTACGACCTTCTCCGCCACCTCCCGCCCATCCAGGGTCGCCAGGAGTTCCTCCGAAAGGCGCAGCAACACCCCATGCTCCTGGACCCACTGTTCCTGGGCCATGACAAACAACTGCGCCCGCTCCAGGGCTACGGCCGTGAGGTTAGCGATCAGCGTAACCAGCTCAAGGTCGGTGGGGCCAACGGACCTCTGGCTGTTCCAGGCCACCACCAGTGTACCCAGCGCCTTGCTCCGGCCGGGAAGCATGGGCACGATGACCGCCGTGTGGGCCCCCCACACTTCGAGTACGGACATCTTGAAGCGCCCCTCGGCGTGCAGGTCTTCCACAATCACCGGGCGCCGGTGGCGGATCGCCCAGCCGCTGCCCGAGGTTGAGCGAGGGATGGCCACGATACCCACCTGGCGTTGCAGCGCCCCGCGCGCCGCCGCCAAACGGAGGCTGTGCGACCCGTCCTCAGCCAGCCAGATCAGGTGGTGGTCCGCCGGCAGGAGTTCCGCCAGGCATGCCAGGGCCAGCGTGAGAACCCTGGCGGGGTCCATGGCGGACATCAGGTGCTCGGACAGGGTCAGGAGTCGGTATTGGAAGGCTTCCTCTTTCTGGGGCACCCGCCTTTCACCACCAGCCAGTACATGGCAAGTACCGTTAGTCCTGGACATGTTTTTCGACAGGTGAAACGTTTTCCCTGTACTCTCGTGTTTGAAAATGAAGGCGGCCACTCTGACAGTCACCAACAGCCGCGGCCGTTTGCCTCCGAAGCCTATAGTTATTTATACTTAGAGTAAGAAAGGTCGTAGTAAGGTCCCTGGGGGAGGGTACTACTCTTGGGGTGAATCAGAAAAACACAGAGCACCGGCCCGGTGTGTTGATCTGCAAGAAGGCTCTGGCACGCATCCGCCAGTCCGGACCTTGTGTCTCTTATCCCAAGGGGCAGATGGTCTTCACGGCGGGGGAGGTGGCGGACAGGGTTTTCTTCATCGAGGAGGGCATGATCAAGGTCTTTACCGCCACGGGGGAAGGACACCAAATGATCGTTGCCCTGCGCTACGCCGGGGAGTTACTCGGCCTGGCTGAAACCCTTTACGGCGGGGAGCGGAGCTGCAGCGCTGAAGCTGTGGCCCCGACCCGGTTGATCATCCTTCCGAAGGAGACCTTCTTACAGTTGATGCGGGACGAGCCGAACTTCGCCCTGCGTGTCAGCGAGGTGCTCGGGGCACGCGTACGCGAGGCGCAGATTAAGCTGTGCGAGTTGACCTGTTACCAGGTCCCCGGGCGGCTGGCCCTCTACTTGCTTAACCTTATGGAACGCTGCGGTGTAGAGACGCCGCAAGGAATCAAACTGGATTTTAAACTGACCCACGAGGAACTGGCACGTATTGTGGGGACCTCCCGCCCCACATTGACCTCGACCCTGAACAGCTTCCGGAAAGAAGGGAGCATAGACCTGCGCGGCCGGGAGATTTGGATAATCAAACCCGAGAAGCTGCGGCACTGGATTGTCGGGTAACATCGCTACTAAGTTAATTGATTATTGAGCCCGGGCTTCACCAGTCACCGTTGACTGGTGTTTGTTTTGTCATCCAGCCGACATTCGCCGGTCAGGAAGATAACCGACCCGCCGTTTGTCAACTAACCGACAGGCGATGGCACTCTTGTTATTGTGATAACAAGGGCCCTTAGAAAAATTCACGAGGAGGTGTGTTGGCAATGGCGACTGGTTTGGCTGAAGCCAGTCAAGCGGAAGTCGGCTTTCTTGAGCGGATGCGTGCCAACGTCAGGGAGAGCGGCGCGGGTAACCCGGCCCTCTCGATGATCGGCTTTATCGTGGCGTGGGTGGTCTTCTTCCTTATCCTGACCCTGGTCCCGGTGACAAAGGAACTGACGCCCGCGTCCCGGGCGGCGATCGCCGTGATGGGCTGGGTAATCGTAATCTGGGTAACGGATGCCCTGCCGAAGGCGATTTCGGGGCTGGCCATCCCCGTGCTGCTGATCCTGACCGGAGTGACGCAGAAGATCCCGGAGGCCTTCGCCGGGTTCACGAAAAACGAGGCCTTCCTCTGCCTGGGCGCTTTCATCCTGGCCGGCGTAATGCAGGTCACCGGTTTGGACCGGCGCATCGCCCTGACCATCGTTTCGGTCGTTAAGCCCCGTGTGGGAAGCCTGCTCAAGGGCTTCTTCGCCGCGCACATCGTGACCGCCTTGCTGGTGCCGGCAACCGTGGCCCGTGCCGGAATGTACCTGCCCATTGTGAAAGGCGTTACGGCCCTCTTCGGCGACGACGAGGCCGGCATCCGGGCGCGCAAGGCGTTGGCAATGGCGGCGATCGGTTTCGGCGCCGTCTTTGCCGCTCCCGTCTTTCTGACCGGGCACATGCCCAACGTGATCATGAGCAGCCTGTTGAACGAAAAGGCCGGCGCCGGTTTAACCTGGGGACGCTGGTTCTGGCTGCACTGGCCGATGCTGGGGATGTTTCCCCTGATGTATATCTGGGTAACCCGCCACTTCAAGGTGCAGGACGTCGCCCTTCCCGGCGGGCTGGAGAAGATCAAGAAGGAGAAGGAAAGGCTGGGCCGGATCAGCGCCAACGACCTGGTTATTCTGGCCTGCTTCGCCGTGGCTGTAGCCCTATGGGCCACGGACAGCCTGCATGGGCTTCAGACGGGGATCACGACCCTGATCGCCGTCTCCCTGCTCTTTATCCCCGGCCTGGCCGCTCTCAACTGGAAGAAGGTCCAGCACAACACGATCTGGGGCACCTGGCTGCTCCTGGGCGGCGCGCTCTGCCTGGTCGATGCTTTCGGCAAGACGGGCGCGGACGCCTGGCTGGCCAAGAACATGGTCAACCTGGTACCGGCCTGGGGCTGGGTCGGCATGCTCCTCTTCGTCTGCGTGCTGGTACAGGTCCTGCGCCTGGGTATCATCTCTAACGTCGGCGCTGTGACCCTGATGGCCCCGATCGTCTTCTCGATGGCGCCGATGCTGGGACTGAACAGCGTATCCTTCACCCTCGCGGTCCTGAACGTGGATACCTACGCGATGATCCTGCCGATGGAGGTCACGGCCTGCCTGGTGGCCTATGCCTCGGATGAGTTTACCTTTATCGACTTCATCAAGGCGGGCGCACCTCTGACCTTGATGGCCATTCTGTACATCACCTTCATTATGGTGCCGTGGTGGGCCGTCAACGGCTTCCCCATCTGGGTGCCGTAAACCCCCGCGGCCTCGCCGGGTTGCAGAACAGATTATTCAAGGAGGCGGATGCAATGCCTGCGGCAAAACTGGTCACCGACCCCGCTGCCGTCCAGGAGGTTCACCTGGAAACCGACATCCTGATCATCGGCGCGGGCAACGCCGGTTGCTTCGCGGCCATCGAGGCCAAACGGGTGAACCCCGACCTGAAGGTAACATTGATGGAAAAGGCGCATATCGACCGGAGCGGCTGCCTGGCCGCCGGGATGGACGCCATCAACACCTACATCAAGAAGGGATACACGAAGGAGGACCTGGTCCGCTGGAGCCGCGCCCAGGTCGGCGGCGGCCCCCTACGGGAGGACCTGACCCTCTCGATGGCCGGGTACCTTAACCAGTGCATCGAAGAATGGGAGGAGTGGGGTCTCCCGATCAAAAAGGATGAGAACGGCGAGTACAAGGCCCGCGGGAAGTGGGACATCGCCATCCACGGAGCGGACATGAAGGTCATCCTGGCCGAGAAAGTCCGGGAGTACGGCTGCGAAGTCCTCAACCGCATCGTGGCCACCAACTATCTGGTGGACAACGGCCGGGCCATCGGCGCCCTCGGTTTCGGCGTGCGGGACGGCAAGTTATACGTCATCAAGGCCGGGGCCACGATCATTGCCACGGGCGGCGCGGGCGGCCTCTACAAGCCCTATACCAATGACGGCAACGACGCGCACCACCAGATCTGGTACTGCCCGTTCAATGTCGGCACCGGTTATGCGATGGGTATCCGGGCCGGCGCCGAGATGACGACCTTCGAGATGCGCTGGTGTGCGACGCGGACCAAGGATTACAACGGGCCGATCGACACCATCTCGGTCGGTTACAAGGCGGCTATGATCAACGCCAAGGGCGAGAGGATCCTGCAGGAGCGTTACGCCCACCTTGGCGGGGATGCCGCGCCGCGCTACATCCGGGCGAACGCCCCGATGGAGGAGTGGCTGACCGGTCGCGGCCCCTGTTATGTTGACACCACGCACATGACCGCGGAAGAGATCAAGGACCTGAAGACCGACTACCTCAACGAGCGGCCCAGCTTCGTCCTCTTCCTGGCCAGCCGGGCCCAGGACATCAGCAAGGAGCCGATCGAGATCTACGGCTCCGACCCGTACATCGTCGGCGGGCATACGGCCAGCGGGTACTGGATCGACAACGACCGGGCGACCACGCTGCCGGGCCTGTTCGCCTGCGGTGACGTGGCCGGCGGCGTGCCGAACAAGTTCGTCGGCGGCTGTGCGGCCGAGGGTCTCATTTCCGGGCGGGCCGCGGCGCGGTACGTGGCCGGCCTGGCGGATCGCGGCATGATCGACCGGGAGCAGGTCGAGGCCGAGAAACGCCGCGTCTTCGCCCCGGCGGTACGCCTGGCCGCGGAAGGTGACGGCGTACGCCCGCGGGAGATGGAAGAGCGGCTGCAGCGGCTGATGGACGAGTACGCCGGCGGAGTCCACCAGTTCTACCGCACCAACCGGGAGCGGCTGGAATACGCCCTGAAACACATCAAGACCATGCGGGAACAGGTGAAGTACCTGGTGGCGCAGGATCTCCACGAGCTGATGGAAGCGCACGAGGTTATCGACCGCCTGGACGTGGCCGAGGTGCTGCTCCACCACCTGATGGCCCGGGAGGAGACGCGGTGGCCGGCCTGGCAGACCCGTGCGGACCACCCCGAGCGGGACGACGAACGGTTCAACTGCTTCATCAACTCGCGCCGCAACCCCCAGACAGGGGCGATCGAGATCCTGACTCGGCCCTACGAGCCGGTAGTGGAAGAGAAGTAACAGACAGGGGGTAGGTTAACATGCCGCCAAGAGTAAATGTCGATAAGTGCGACGGTTGCCGGGGAGAGAACGAAGCGCTCTGCGAGGCGGTCTGCCCCGGAGACCTGATGACTGTAAACGAGGAGACCGGCAAGGCTTACTGCCGCTCCGCGCGGGACTGCTGGGACTGCATGTGCTGCACCCGGGTCTGCCCGCAGGGAGCCATCGAGACCCGCATCCCGTACCAGCTCGGGTACTACCCGGCGAAGCTGGTGCCCTTCGCCGGCACGGACAAGGTGACCTGGACCGCCGTGGACATCAACGGCAAGGTCGAGCGGTTCACCTTCCGGACACGGAACAAGTAGGCAAATGACAAAAACCACGGCGGAATGAAGGGGGCATAGCCCCCTCATTCCGCGCTTGGGGGGATAGTACAATGAATCAGCCAGGAATCGGTGCGTACCTCTGCACCTGCGGCGGCCGGACCGGCGGGCCGCCGGGGCTGGAGGAGCTGGCCGCCTCCCTGGGCCGGCAAAGAGGCGTTACCGTAAGCCGGGTGCTGGAGAGGGCCTGCGCTCCGGCGGGTCTGGAGACGATCAAGGACGATCTGCGGGACGGGCAGGTGGAGCGGGTATTGATAGGCGCCTGCTCGCCGCGGCTGATTGCGGATGTAATACAGCGGGAGTTGAAGGAAGCGGGGCTGGATCCGGCGTTTTTGGAAGTGGTCGGCCTGCGGGAACAGTGCGCCTGGACCGGCCCGGAGACCATAACCGAAGCGGTGCGGCGTAAGGCCAAGGTCTTAATGGCCATGGGGCTGGCGAAGCTTAAGGCGGCCGTCGCCGCCGCTGAACCCCTCGAAGCCCGTGGCGAGGGGCGTGCGCTGGTCGTCGGCGGCGGGATCGCCGGCTTGACGGCGGCGCAGGCCCTCGCCGAGGCCGGCACCGAGGTCGTCCTGGTGGAGCGGAACCCGCACCTGGGCGGCCGGGTGGCCGAACTCCACCGCTACTGGCCCCGCCTATGCAACCCGGCCTGCGGGCTGGAGGTCATCACCGCAAAACTGCGCGACAGCGATCGCGTCATTATACACACGAACGCCGAATTGGTGGAACTCACCGGAACGGCGGGCGATTTCACGGCACGGATTCGGGCAACCCATCCCGGTGTCGATTCCCGTTTGTGCACCGGTTGCGGCGCCTGCGCGGCGGCCTGTCCCGCCGAACGGAAGCCGTCCCGGACGGTGGGGACGCGCCACGCGATTGATGTCCTGCGTCCCGATCTCTACCCCCCGGTCTACGGCATTGACCAGGAAAGCTGCCTGGGCGAAGCCGAATGCGGGCGCTGCCGGGAGGTCTGCCCCGTGGGCGCGGTGACGATCACCCCCGTGGAAGAAGAGGTAAGCTACAGGGTCGGGGCCGTCATCCAGGCCACCGGGTGGCGGCCGTACGACGCGGCACGCCTCACGGAATACGGTTACGGACGCTATACCAATGTCATCACCAACCTGGACTTCGAGCGTTTGGCGGCCGGCGGCGGGCCGACGGGCGGCGTGTTTCTCCGTCCCTCGGACGGGCGGGCGGTTAAGCGGGTAGCTTTCATTCAGTGCGCCGGCAGCCGTAATAAGAACCACCTCCCCTACTGCTCAAACGTCTGCTGTTTGGCAACCCTGAAGCAGATCGCCTTCCTGCGCGAGGCCGTGCCGGACGCCGAGATCACGGTGTTCTACATGGACATGCGGTCCTTCGGCCGGCATGAGGCGATGTACCGGGCCGCCCAGGAGGAGCACGGGGCGCGGTTTGTCCGCGGCATTCCTTCAACCGTCACCCAGGACCCGGGCAGCGGGGATGTCATCGTGCGGGCTGTGGACACCCTTTCGGGACGGTCACTGACCGTGAAAGCCGATCTCGTGGTCCTGGCGACGGGGATGGTTCCCAACCGGGAGATCCCCGGCGAAACCGGCAGGGTGGAACTGGATGTCTTGGACAACCCCCACGAAGTCTGCTTCCCGGTTTACGCGCCCCGGCCGGGTGTCGTTCCGGCCGGAGCCTGCCTGGATCCGATGGACGCAGCCGCTGCGGTGCAAAGTGCGATGGCGGCGTCAATGCAGATCCTGCCTGTCCTGAACGGCGGCAAGCGGAAAGACCTGCCGCGCGTGGAACGCACCAAATGTGACCGCTGCCACCGCTGCGTGAACGAGTGTCCTACCGGAGCGATGCGTCCGGACAAGGACGGAATACCCGTGCCCAATCCCCTGGTCTGCCGGCGGTGCGGGATCTGCCAGGGCGGTTGTCCCCTGCAGGCCGTCTCACTGCCGGAGTGCGGGATCAAGGCGGTGGCCGGGATGATCGAGGCGGCCGACCCCTCTTTCGCCGGGGACGGGGAACCGGCCGTTCTGGCCTTCCTCTGCGCCCATGACGCTTACGTCGCCGCCGAGGCCGCGGTCCGGGCGGGCCGGATGGCGCCCAACGTGGTGACGATAAAGGTTCCCTGCGCCGGCGCCGTGAACATGGCCTGGGTCGGTGACGCAATGACGCAGGGGTTTGACGGCGTCCTGATCGGCGGTTGCCCGCGCCGCGAATGCCACCACGGCAAGGGGCGGGAACTGGCCGAACAGCGCCTGGCGAACGCCCGGGAGACCCTGGAGCGGATGATGCTGGAGCCGGGGCGCATACGTGTGGCACCCATCGGTATCGGGGATGTAAACGGGTTTATGCGTGAGGTCGGGGAATTCACCGCTGCCCTGAAGAAAATGGGACCCAACCCGTTCCGGGTATAGGGGGTGGAGTCCAATGCAAGATTTCGAGTTGCAAGCGATCTGGTCACGTGACCTCAAGGCCCTGCAGGCGGTGGCGGCCTGCAACCAGTGCGGCCGCTGTACCGCCGCCTGCCCGGTCGAATCGGAAATGGAGCACCCCCCCGCACGCCTGGTACGCATACTGCAACTGGGCGCATTAACTGAAGCCGCGGAAACGCCGGGGATCTGGCGCTGCATCGCCTGCGGGCACTGCCGGCGGCTCTGCCCCCAGGGCGTCAGTGTAAGAGAAATCATCGGCTGTCTCAGACGGCTGGCCTTTCACCGCGGGAACGAAGTGTTCGCCCGGGTCACAACTTTGGCCCGAGAGATGAACCGCTTTCTCCAGCACTAAATCCCCGACTCTCTCCCGTCCATAGACAAAGGCTCTTGCTGCGGCAGGAGCCTTTTCGGTCACCGGACGGCGTTTCCAGTTTAAAGCCGTTGGAAAGCCCTCCGCCATTATGTCAAGGGGCTTTGGGAACCCGCGCCCGGCGGAAGGCGCGCAGTCCGTCCAGGCATTCTGGACGATGTCTGAGGAAGGCCACCAGGTCGGCGACGGCCTCGATGGTCGCGGGGCTCAGGTAGTGCTCCATGGCCTCGGCCTCGGCGGCGATGTCACAGCCGGCGTCGATGACGGTAAGGAACTCCTGCAGGGTGCGGTTGCGCTCGACCAGGTAGCGTCCGGTCCGCCGCCCGCGCTCGGTGAGGGTGATCTCCCGGTACCGCTCGTAGGTCAGGTAGGCGTCGTCGTGCAGGCGCTGCAGGGCCCGGGTCACCGAGGGCAGCTTGACCCCGAGCCGGGCGGCCACGTCGCTCACCCGCACCGTCTGCCCGCTCAGGGACAGCCGGTAAATCTCCTCCAGGTAGTCCTCCAGGCTGGGGGAGAGCATCAAACGGCGCCTCCTTTCGCGGCCGCGGGCCGGCCGCTTTCTGCTCCAGTCTACGCGCCGGGGTCCGTAAATGCGCGCATACTAAGGCGTAGAAAAGACACCAGCGATATGGAGGAGGATTTCGAGAGATGATCGTTCAGTCCCTTGACGATTTTACATCCCGGGTCCGCAACGACTGGCTGGGTTCCGAGATCGAGGTGACCAAGACGGAACCCATACCCCCCATCCGGTTTCAGTTGCGTGACGCGCGAACGGTCGGCTGGGATGACGTGGACCCCGCCATCCGCCGTTGCTACCCGCCGGGCAGCCGCTTTTTTGTCTTAAGTGGGAGGGATGAAAAAGGTGACGGCGAGGGTCCCAGCCTGAAGGCCCTGGTCATTCACGCCGGTGAAGATGCGGCTTTCGATGTCCGGCCCGGCCGCCTGGTGCTCCTTTCGGACGAGGAGGTGGTCCAGGTCAAACGGCTGCACTAACCGCTGCTTTAGAGGCCGACCTGGGCGCTGACATAGCCGCGCCCCCCGCCCGCAGACCGAGCGGAGCCGGTAAAACCTCGGCAACCGCCGCCTGCGGTACTATCCGGCGGCCGGGCGGTATTTGACCCAGACGTTGAGGTCCTCGTACCCCCCGGGGCCGATGCGGGCGTTCTGGACCAGGGTCCCGCCGTACTCGTATCCCAGGCGGTGAAAAACCTTGTTCACCCCGGGATGAAAGGCGCGGGCCAGGCTGTAGAGGCAGGTGCAGCCCCCCCGGCGGCACTCCTCCTCGAGGCGCGTCACCAGCGCCGTGCCCAGCCCCCGGCCCTGGTGGGCGGGAAGGGTGGCGCAGTCGGTGATCTCGGCGTGACCGAGGCGCAGGTCGGTCTCGGCCGCCGCGGCCGCCACCAGCCGCCCGCCGTCCACGGCAGCGACGAAGAGGGCGCCGTGGGCCATGGCCGCCCGTAGGTAATCGGGGTCGTGCACGGGGGTAGGGTAGGTCATAAAGACGGTGCCGAAGAGGCGCGCCAGGGCCGGGGCGTCGTCCGGGCCGGCGCGGCGCAGGGGCAGCGGCGACCGGACCTCGGGCGGCTCCCGGCGCGCCCTCGCCGCGAGGGAGTCCAGCAAGCGCTGTTCATCCTGCAGGCGCGGGCTGGTCGCCCGCAGGCGGGAGAGGTATCGGGCCAGGAAAACAGCCGTCCGCCCGCGAAAGAAACCGGGCACCCGGGCCTCCGGGAGAAACCCCTGTTCGGCCAGGACCGCCGCTTCCGCCTCGACGCAGGGAAAGACGATTTTCCCGCATCCATGCTTCCCGGCCAGGGCGGTCAGCTCACCGGCCAGGGCCGCCGCATCCCAAGCGGTATAGTCGATAATCCACAGCCGCTCGTTCGCCTGGTCGACGTGCACCCGCGCCGTAAAACCCTTGCCCTTCCGCTGTACGATCTCGGCTTCGTTCAGGAAAAGCATCCCCCGCATCCTTTCTCCGGTGCGCCGTCTAGGCGGGGCTGCACCGGTCGTGCTCTCCGCCTTCGCCACCGTCCTTCGCCCGGTACGGGTCCGCGCCGCAGAGCATCCCGGCCACCCCCGCTGGCCGCGCGCCCCCGGTACAGGCAGGGCACATGCAGCGCTCCCGGGCGTCCCGGGGTTCGGTGTACGTGAAGAGACGCCCCTCGAAGTTGCGCAGCACCACACGGCCCCCGCCGCTCGCCAGCAGGTACTCCGGGCCGACGGGGATCTTCCCGCCCCCGCCCGGGGCGTCGATCACGAAGGTCGGCACCGCCAGCCCCGAGGTGTGCCCGCGCAGGCTCTCCAGGATGGCGATCCCGGTGCTGACCGGGGTACGGAAGTGGCCGATCCCCCTGGTCATGTCACACTGGTAGAGGTAATACGGCCGTACCCGGATGCGGAGCAGTTTATGCACCAGCTCTTTCATCACCTGGGGGCAGTCGTTGACCCCCCGCAGCAGAACCGACTGATTGCCCAGCGGGAGGCCGGCGTCGGCCAGGCGTCGGCAGGCGGCCGCCGCCTCCGGCGTGATCTCCCGGGGGTGGTTGAAATGGGTGTTCAGGTAGAGGGGATGGTAGCGGGAGAAGATGCGGCACAGTTCCGGGGTGACGCGCTGGGGCAAAACAACCGGGACGCGCGAGCCGATGCGGATGATCTCCAGGTGTTTTACGGCCCGCAGCCGGCCCAGGATGTAGTCCAGCTGTTCGTCCGGCAGGGTCAGCGGGTCGCCGCCCGAGACGATAACGTCGCGCACCCCGGGATGGCCCTGAATGTAAGCCAGGGCGCGTTCAAACTGGGCGCGGGGCAGGGGCCGGTCGTGGGTTCCGGCCAGGCGGCGGCGCGTGCAATGCCGGCAATACATGGCGCACTGGTCGGTTACAAGGAGCAGCACCCGGTCGGGATAGCGGTGCGTGAGCCCCGGTACGGGGGAATCCTGGTCCTCGTGCAGGGGGTCGTCCAGGTCCCCCTCCATCGCTTCCAGTTCGAGGGGGGAGGGAACCGCCTGCTTGCGGATCGGGCAGTGGGGGTCGGTCGGGTCGATGAGCGAGGCGTAGTAAGGAGTGACAGCCATCCGGAATCGTTGCAGGCAGTGTTCGATTCCCTCCCGTTCATCCTCGCTCAGCGGCACGATCTCCCGCAGCCGGTCCACGCTCGTGATCCGGTTACGCACCTGCCAGCGCCAGTCGTTCCATTCCCCGGCGAAGCGGTCGCGCAGGTTTGCCCCGCCAAAACTCTTGATCTGCGCCTGAGCCTTGCTGTTCATTCTCGTCCTCCCTCATAAAAACAAAAGTGACCCGAGGATCCTCGGGTCCTGAAGGGACACGCCAACCCTCTCTCCCGTTCCTCTCCACGCTTACGAGGTTAGCTGCCGGGCGCGGGCCGCAGAGGTGGCCCTACTCGCAAGGGCGAGATTAGCCCCAGGGAGGTGGGTCCCCCGTTCCCCTGAAAGGGATTCAGCGTTCGCAGGAGATGCGGTAGTTGTGTTCTTTATGAACATAACAAGGGAGGGCACGTCCGTCAAGCCGGCTGGTGGGGGGCTTAGGGGGTTCAGTCCGTGTCAGGAGGGTTTGACCGGCCGTTCCGCCGCTCCCTTTACAATTCCTCCCAATAACGTGCGCTCAGATAAGGTAGCAGGCCAAAAGGCCCTCCGTGTAGGGGTGCAGCAGCGCGGCGAAGAGTTCGCCGACCGGCGCCTCTTCCAGCACCCGCCGCAGTACATCACCGCCGCGCGGTCGGCCGTCTCGGCGACTACCACAATTCCTTCCCAGCCCGCACAGCGGGCATACCCTCAGGAAAGCTCCCGCCGGTCGAAGACCCGCCTGGTCTTCTTCTCGGTACGGGGCAGGGCGCCCTGGGGCACGACCTCGACTTCGGCGCCGACCCCGATGAAGGCCTTGATATTCCGCCGGAAGGCCGCGGCGGCCTGCGCCGGGTCGGTTCCGGGCTCCCCTTCGACGCGGATGAGGATGCGGTCCCGGCCCTGTTCCCGGGTGAGCACGACCTGGTACTCGCTCAGGAGGCCCGGGGTCTGTTTCAGGACGTGGTCTACCTGACCCGGGAAGATGTTGACCCCCTTGACCTTGATCATGTCGTCGGAGCGGCCGAGCACCCGGTCGATCATCGGGTAGGGGCTGCCGCAGGGACACGGCCCGGGAATCAGGCGGGTGATGTCCCGCGTGCGGTACCGCAAGAGGGGCATCCCTTCCTTGGTCAGGGTGGTGATGACCAGCTCGCCCTCGGCCCCGGGGGGCAGTACGGCACCGGTGGCCGGGTCGATGATCTCGAAGAGGAGGTGGTCGGACCAGTAGTGCAGGCCGGCGTGGGCCGGGCAGTCGATGGCGATGCCCGGGCCGTAGACTTCGGTCAGGCCGTAGATGTCGAAGCTCTCCAGGCCGAGCAGTTCCTCGATGCGCCCGCGCATGCGCTCGCCCCACCGCTCCGACCCGAAGATGCCGATCTTCAGGTGAATCCGGCCGCGCAAGCCCCGGCGGTGGATCTCCTCCGCCAGCAGCAGGGCGTAGGACGAAGTGGCCGTAAGCACCGTGGTGCGCAGGTCGACCATCATCTGCAGTTGCTTTTCGGTATTCCCGGGGCCCATCGGCACAACCATCGCCCCCAGGCGCTCCGCCCCGGCCTGGAAACCGATCCCCGCCGTCCAGAGGCCGTAGCCCGGGGTGATCTGGACACGGTCGCAGGGGGTGACCCCGGCCGTGGCGTAGCAGCGGGCGAACATCTCGGCCCATACGCTGACGTCGTTGGCGGTGTAGGGAACGATCACCGGCTTGCCGGTGGTGCCCGACGAGGAGTGGATGCGCACCACCTTCTCCTCGGGGGCGGCCATCAGCCCCAGGGGGTAGCCCTCCCGCAGCTCGTCCTTGGTAGTGAAGGGCACGGCCACCAGGTCGGATACCGTCCGGATCTCCCGCGGGTCGATGCCCGCGGCGTCAAGCTTGGCGCGGTAGAAAGGCGAGTTCTCGTAGACATAGCCCGCCAGCCGGTGGAGCAACGCACCCTGGCGGCGGAGCGTCCTTTCCTCGTCAAGCCCTTCCCGTCTCGGCTCGTACACTGCCATTCTCGTCTTGTACCTCCTGAACCCTATATTCGATGTTCCAGCACCCGCAGCGCCTCTTCCCGCCCGAGGGCGAAGGCGTGCCGGTTGACCTCCAGAAGCTTCGCGGGGATGGTGGCTACGAGGGCGGCCAGCAGGTCCTCGTGGTCGAAGGGCAAGACCCCGTCCAGGGTGGACAGCGCCCCCAGGAGCACGGTGTTCGCGGCCTTGACGTTCCCGGCGCGCCGGGCGGTCTCCGCGGCGTCAAAGAGCAGCGCCCCCGGTACAACCTCCCGCAGGTAGGCCAGCAGTTCTTCCGCCGGATACCGGGACCGGCCGAGGGTGACGGTGATCGGCCGGATGACGACGGTACTGGCGACCACCCGCCCCTCGTCTTTCAACTTGGGCAGGCTACGCACCGTCTCGGCCAGCTCCAGGCCGAGCAGGATGTCCGCCGCCCGGTCGGGGATGATCGCCCCCGACAGCCCCCGCCCGAGGCGCACGTGGCTCGTCACCGGGCCCTCCCGCTGGGCCATGCCGATCGACTCCGAGGTCCGGACCTCCAGGCCGGCCGTCAGGGCGGCCCGGGCCAGGACCCGGGAGGCGAGCAGGTTCCCCTGCCCCCCCACGCCGGCGATAATGATGTCGATCTTCATGACGCCGTCCCCACCCTTGTGATGGCCTTCGAAGGACAAAGGCGCAGGCAGAAGCCGCACCCGGCGCATTTGTCCGTGACAATCGACGGACGGCCGTCCTCCAGGAAGATCGCCGGGCAACCCAGGTCCCGGTAACAGGTGCCGCAATCCTCGCAGTCCGCGGCGTTGACCGTAAAGCGCGGCCCGCCGCGCTTCAGGGCGGCGCACGTGTGGCGCATAATGACCACCGCCGGCCCCGTGAAGCTGATGGCCTCCTTCAGGGCGCGCATGGCCGCCGTGGGGATCACCGGGTCGGCCTCGACCAGGCAGCGTACGCCGCAGGCGCGCACCAGGGCGGGGATATCCACGGTTTCCCCCGGTTCCCCGCCCGCCGTCCGCCCGGTGCCCGGGTGGGGCTGGTGGCCGGTCATGGCCGTGGTCCGGTTGTCAAGAATCACAACCGTGATGTCGGTCTGGTTGTAAACGGCGTCGATCAGGCCCGGGATGCCGTTATGAAAGAAAGTGGAGTCGCCCAGGACGGCGATATGCTTGCGCCCGGGCTCGGCGCGCTGCATGCCGGCCGCCATGCTGACGCTCGCCCCCATGCAGAGGCAGGTGTCGACCGCCTCCAGGGGCGGGAAGGCGCCCAGCGTGTAGCAGCCGATGTCCCCGTTGAAGACGGCGTCTACCCCGAGTTCCCGCACCGCCTGGCGGAGCATATAGAAGGAAGCGCGGTGGGGGCAGCCGGCGCACAGCACCGGCCCCCGCAGGGGCAGTTCCGGAGGCGTCGGCCGCTCGGCGACGGGGAACGCCTCCAGGCCCAGGAACCGCCGCAGCGCGGCGGCCACCCGGTCCACGTTCAGCTCGCCCTCGCGCGGGACAAACCCGCCCCGCTTGCCCACGATCTCCAGGGTCAGGCCCTGGCGGTAGGCCGCCGCCACGACCTGCTCCTCGATGACCGGTTCCTGCTCCTCGACCACCAGCACCCGGTCCACCTGCCGCAGGAATTCAACGACGAGCTTCTCGGGCAGGGGGTAGGGGGTGCCGATCTTCAACAGCGAGACCTCCGCGCCCAGCGCCTCGAGGACCTCGCGGACGTAGTTGTCAGACAGCCCGCCCGCGATGACCCCCACCCGGCCGGCGATCTCCATCCGGTTGAAGGGGGACTCCGCGAACAGGCGGGCGAGGGTTTCCTGCTTGGCGTTCAACAGGGGATGCTTCTTGGCCGCCGTTCGGGGCAGGATCACCCAGTCCAGGCTCTTTTCAAAGTACGCCGTGCGCACCGGGGCGTAGGGCGCCTCCGCCACCTCGACCTCCTGGCAGGCGTGACAGACGCGGGTCGTCGGGCGCAGGATGACCGGCAGCCCCGTGCGCTCCGAGAGTTCGAAGGCTTCGCGCATCATGGCCTTCGCCTCGGCGGGCGTGGCCGGATCGAGCACCGGCAGTTTCGCAAAGCGCCCGAAGAGGCGGGTGTCCTGCTCGTTCTGCGAGCTGTGCGGACCCGGGTCGTCGGCCGAGACGACCACCATGCCGCCTTTGACGCCGAGGTAGGCCAGGGACATCAACGGGTCGGCGGCCACGTTCAGGCCGACCTGCTTCATGGTCACTACGGACCGGGCGCCCGCCAGGGCCGCTCCGGCCGCCACCTCCAGCGCCACCTTCTCGTTGACCGACCACTCGGCGTAAAAGCCCATATTGCGCGAGAGCCGGGCCAGTGTCGCCAGGATCTCCGAGGACGGCGTCCCCGGGTAACCGGCGGCCACCTGCACCCCGGCCTCCACCGCCCCGTAAGCCATGGCCTCATTGCCCATTAAGACCTGCAGCGCCAAACAATGCCACCACTTTCTACCGCGCGCCCGAAACCCGGGCGCCCGTTAGATCGTCCCGTACCCCGTCACGCGCACAGCGACCCCCGCTGCCGCCGCCAAGAGGACAGCCACGATCAACAAGCGGTCACCGGCCGGCACGGGCTCCCGGCGGAGCGCCACCCGCCGGCCGCGTCCGTAACCCCGCGTCTCCAGGGCCACGGCCAGACGCTCGGCGCGGGCGAGCGAGAGCAGGACCAGCGGCACGGCCACCGGCGCGAAGGCGCGCAGGCGCCGGACGGGATTCGCCCCTTCCACCGCATAGCCCCGGGCACGCTGCGCCTCGGTGATCCGGCGCGCCTCGTCCATGAACGAGGGAACAAAACGCAGCGCGGTAGAGAACATCAAGGCATAATCGTACGGAACCTTAAAGTTATTCACCAGAACCGCCACGATATCCTTTATTTCGGTAGTGGCCAAAAGCGCCAGGAAACTGGTGACAATGGTCATCATGCGCAGGGCCATCGCAAGCCCCAGGACCAGGCCGTGATCGGTCACACTCAGGGCTTTGAACCACGGCAGCAGGTGGAAGAGCACCCGGCCGCCCTCGGTGAAGACGGCCTGGAAGAAGACCAGGATCGAGGCGAAGATGCCCAGACCGACCAGCGCCGGGACAAGGTGGCGGAGCACCCCGGCAAGCCCGGCCACGAGAAGCACCGAGGCGAAGACGGCCGCCAGAAAGGGTGCGGTGTTGAAGGCCATCGCGAGGACAAAGACTGCGGCGACCCAGGCCATCTTGACCAGGGGGTGCCGCCGGTGGACAAATGAATTACGCGGGACGTAACCGAAGGACGAATTCATGCCGCGTCTCCTCCCACGGCCAGGGAGCGGAGTACGCAGGCCATCTCTTCGACGAGGAGGACATCGCGGGGGATTTCCGGCCGGTTGAGGCGTTGGGCGAGGCGGGTGATGTCGGGTGGGCGGAGGTCGGTCAGGCGCAGGACCTCCGGGCGGGCGAAAACCTCCCGCACGCCGCCGTCGGCCGGCACCCGCCCCTGTCCGAGGACGACAACCCGCGCCGCATACCGCGCCACCAGTTCCATATCGTGTGTTATAAAGACGATGGTGTGCCCGGCTTCGTTCAGTTCCTTGACCCGGTCCATGATCTGCCGCGACTCGCGGTAGTCCTGGCCGGTGGTCGGTTCGTCGAGGACGATCACCCCGGTCCTCATCGCCAGCACGGCGGCCAGGGCCAGCCGCTGGCGCTGCCCCTTGGACAACTCGAAGGGATACGTCTCCTCGGTCCCGGCCAGGCCCACGAACTCCAGGGCCGCCGCCACCCTTTCCCGGATTTCCGTCCGGGGGACGCCCAGGTTATGCAGGCCGAAAGCCACCTCCCCGCCCACGGTGTCGTGGAAGATCTGGTGGTCAGGGTTCTGGAAGACGTAGCCCACGTGCCGCGCCAGGGCCGAAACCTTAAGGCCCGCCGCGTCCCGGCCGCCGACCAGCACCCGTCCGGCCGTCGGCCGCAACAGGCCGTTGAAATGCCTGGCCAGCGTACTCTTCCCGGCCCCGTTCTGGCCGATCAGGGCTACCATCTCCCCCGGTGCGATGCGCAGGCTGATCCCCCGCAGGGCGTCCTCGGGGGCCCCGGGGTAGCGGAAATGCAGGTCTTGCACTTCAAGGACGGGAACTTCGGCCATTACCGTCACCTTCAAAGCCGCCTCCTCACCCAGTTCTCTCCCTCGGCCACCGTCAGCGGCAGTTCCTCGCCGGGCGCCAGGCCCAGCCCCGCCGCCAGCCGCGCCACCGGCGGCACGGCCACGCCGACGCGGGAGAGTTCCTTCTGCCGGGCGAAAACCGCGCGGGGAGCGCCGTCCATCAGGACCCGCCCGGCGTAAAGCACCATGATCCGGCCCGCGTGGCGCGCCAGGTGGGACGTCTTCTGCTCGGCGATGATCACCGTCATACCCCGCTCCCGGTGCAGGCGGCCGAGGACGCGGAAGATTTCCTCCGTCCCCACCGGGTCCAGCTCCGCCGTCGGCTCGTCGAGGACCAGCACCCGCGGCCGCATGGCCAGAGCGGCGGCGATGGCCACCCGCTGCTTCTCGCCGCCGGAGAGGGAGGCGGTGGTCCGGCGGCGCAGGTGCGCCGCCCCGACCATCGCCAGGGCCTCCTCCACCCGCTCCGCCGTCTCCGCCTCTTCACAGCCCGCGTGCCGGGGGCCGAAGGCCACCTCCTCCTCCACGTCGGCGCAGATCAGCTGGCTTTCCGGGTCCTGGAGCACGGTGCCCACCGTCTCCGCCGTCTGCGCCACGGTTTGCCGGCCGACCTCCCGCCCGTCAAGCAGCACCCGGCCCTCCAGCCGGCCCGGCTGCAGGTTGGGGATGATACCGTTCAGGCAGGCCAGGAGCGTGCTCTTGCCCGCTCCGGCCGGGCCGGTGATGCCCACGAACTCCCCGGCCGCGATCTTCAGCCCGATCCCCGCCAGGGCCTCTCTCTCGCCCCGTGGATACGCGAAGGACAGATTCTCCACCGTGATCAGCAAACCGCTCAAACCTCCATCCGGCGGAACAGGCTAGGCGCGCAGGAACCGCTTCGACGGTGCGTACAACAGCTGGGTCAGGACGGCGTTGATCAGGGTCACCGGGAGGACGACACCGAGAAAGGCCGCCTGCCAGGCCTCAAACGGCATGTTCAAGAAGACGAAGAAGTTCAGCGTGATGTAACTGGTGCCGCTGGCCAGGGTGCCGACGGTGGTGGCCACGATCGGCTTGAAGGCATAACGCTTCAGGGCCAGTTCGGGCAGGTAGCGGACGATCAGGACGCAGGCCAGGGCCCCGATGGGCTCGGTGATCAGGTTCAGGTACGGGATCGGCGACTTGGAAAGGAACATGCACACCGCCCCGCCGACCAGGCCGATGCCGAGCGCCCCGCCGAAGCCGGGCCGCACCAGAAGAATAGCCAGGCAGTACATCGCGATGACAAAGTTGGGGGTGATCCCGAACAGGGGCGGCGTAAAGGCGCGCAGAACAGCGCCGATGGCCAGAAGCATCGCCACGAGCGCCAGTTGCTTGCTGGCCGGCATGGCAACGCCGCCTCCCACGGTTTCCCGGGCTGCCGGATTCGTCATCTTGCAGGACCTCCTCAAGAACTAAAAAATAAACCGGGCCCTTCGTTCTGAGCCCGGTACGGGAAGCAAACGCCTACGCCCGCTCACCTCGTCTCGGCTCAGCTCATACTCATCACCTCTCGTCTTATTCAGTTGTCGGTTATCTTACTACAAATCCCCCGCCCTGTCACTACCCAAAACCCAGAAAAAGGTCGGTCCCCAATCTGTCCCGCTCCCGCCGGCGGCTCCAGGCGCAGGATGAACAGGAACATTCGGGCCTGCCGTCATTCCGGGCAAAAGTCCGCCCTCTTTTCAAAGTTTTGGGCAAGTTGAGGAGGGTTTCCGGAAGTTGCTCCGAAAAGATACTTCCTATGGCAGATACAAAAGGCACGCCACAAGGAGAAGAATTCATCCGCCGCATGGTATCGGCCGACGCCTTCCCGAAAAGGCTGGGGATTCGTTTCGGCCGCGTCGCCCCCGGGTACGCCGAGGCGACCCTGACCGTCGAGGAAGGAATGCTGAACTTCATGGGTCTGACCCACGGCGGCGTAGTCTTCTCCCTCGCCGACACCGTCTTCGGCGCAGCCAGCAACGCCTACGGCCAGGTCTCCCTGGCCGTCCACGCCGACATCAGCTTCCTGCAGGCCACCACCGCCGGCGCCGTGCTCACCGCCCGGGCCGTCGAAGAGTCCCGCAGCCGCCGCGTCGCCCACTACCGCGTCACCGTCGAAGACGACCGGGGCCGCCTCGTCGCCACCTTCCACGGCGTGGCCTATCTCAAGAGGGAGACGCATCAGACGTCAAGGTAGAAAACGGACACCCCCCCTTTGCTTCAAGACCGGCCGTCACACCTATACCCAAGAGGATACTCTCAATGATTCCCGCACTGCTTCCGAACCACTGCCAGTGTATCATTAATAGAATGGCCGCCGTCTCGTTGGAACTGATCCGGTACAGCAAAGGCAACAAAATAACAAATAGCGCAAAAGGCCAGCCGTAGATCACCACACTGGACACCCGAATCCTAATGCTTCTCAGTAAGATCGCCTGCCATAGTTTATCCAACCTTAACAGCAAGGTGCCCAAAACAACCAACAAATACGATGGGACGTATAGTGCAAGTGACTGCAAGGGTTTATATTCATACCGGGTGGAAGCCGCAATCCAACTCCCCAAGTAGTTGGCAGCCAACAATAGGCCAGCAAATGCAAGGAAACCTGCTAATTGAAGGAGAACACGATGTTGCATATTGTCACCCTCTGAGTAGAACTGTTCTGCACCACAGAAGAATACAGTTGATCTTGTCGCTTGCTGTCGGGATGAGGTGGACCCCATTGTCAAGACACATTTTTGATCTAGTTTAAGGTGGGTTCCCTCCTTCCCCAGTGGTTAATCATGGTAGTTATCCTGATTTGAGATGCTTCGTTAACTCCCATTGA
>JASEER010000009.1:0-30601 GCA_030019475.1 Thermoanaerobacterales bacterium
CGCCGACCCCCACCCGGGCAACCTCGCCGTGCTTGACGACGGGCGGCTGGTTTTCCTGGACTTCGGTATCGTCGGCCACCTTTCACGGGAACTGAGGGAGAACCTGGGAAGGATGCTCCTGGCCCTGGTGCGGAAGGACGCCGAGCAGGTGATGCGCGCCGTTTTGCGGATGGGGATCGTTCCGGAGGGTAGGTCCTTGACCCCTCTCCGCCGGGACATAGAGCGTTTGCAGCAGAAGTACTACGAGGTGCCCCTCGGCCAGATCAACGTGGCCGAGTCGTTCGAGGATCTCCTGCGGGTTGCGTACCGGCACCGCATTGCACTGCCGGCCGAAATCACTCTCGTCATTAAGACCCTCGTAACCCTTGACGGCGTGGTCAAGATGCTCGACCCGGTGGTCAGTATCGTCGACATCGCCCGCCCCCTGGGCCGGCACCTGGTCTCGGAGCGCTTTACGGCCGGGGGTATCCGCCGCACCTTTGAGGAAAAGCTGCCGGTCTACGCCGACATCCTCGCGGACATGCCCCAGCAGGTCCACCACCTGCTGGAACAGGCCGGACGAGGGGGGTTGAGGGTACGCCTTGAGAACCCGGCGGCGGACCGCCTGGCCGGGGAGATCTCCCGGTTCGGGCGGCGCCTGTCACTGGGCCTGGTGGCCGGCGCGTTGATCCTGGCCGCGCCCCTCATGGGCGCCGGACGTCTCCGGCTTTTCGGCGTCGACCCGGCTGCTCCCTGCCTGGCGGCCGGCCTGGCCCTGGCCATCTTCCTGATCTTCGCTGCGTTCCGGCGCCGGTAAGTGTAGTTTTGCCCCTTCCTAAACATACTAGGGCTTGAAGATAAGGAGGGGGATAATGTCCGATACAGGATACCCTTGGATAGGGTTCACAAGCTACATGGATAACACCCCGCCCGGGCTGGAGCCCGATGGGGAAGAATTTGACCCGGATGCGGGGGAACCGCAGGCCGAGCCCGGTCCGGGGGATAAAGCGCCCGGCCCGCGGCGGATGAGGGCTTCGCGCGGGTTGGGGGTGAGTGCCGCGGCAGGGACCACAAGCAAGATTCACTCCCTGGTGATCATCGGGCAGGTGGAGGGCCACATTGTCCTTCCGCAGCAGAACAAGACGACGAAGTACGAACATGTGCTGCCGCAACTCGTGGCGCTGGAGCAGAATCCGGCCGTCGAGGGGGTGCTGATCATGCTCAACACCGTTGGCGGGGACGTTGAGGCCGGCCTGGCCATTGCCGAAATGATCGCCTCGATGAGCAAGCCGACCGTTTCCATCGTCCTCGGCGGAGGACACAGTATCGGCACCCCGATCGCGGTCGCCGCTCAGTACTCCTTCATCGCCGAGACGGCCAGCATGACCATTCATCCCATCCGCATCACCGGCCAAATCCTTACCGTCCCACAGACCTTCGAGTACCTGGAGAAGATGCAGGACCGGGTGGTGCGCTTCGTGGTCAAGCACTCGCGGATCACCGAAGAGCGTTTCCGGGAGCTAATGTTCCGCACCGGCGAGCTGGCCCGTGACATCGGCACGGTCTTGATCGGGAAGGACGCCGTCGACTGCGGCCTCATCGACGAGGTCGGGGCGGTGGGGTCGGCCCTCAACAAGCTGAAGCAGATGATCGAGGTGAAGCGTCTGCGGCAGCCTGCGCCGCCTTCCCGCCCCGTGACACCGTCCGGCCCGCCGTCCCCCGTGTCCCCGGGAGCACCCGCGGAGGGAGGGCCGGTGCAGTGATTCTCTATACCGTTCTGGACATGGGAAGCGTTATGGAGGACCAGGGGGCCGGAACGACGACGGCGGAAAACGCCGTAGTCGGCGGGGTTCCCGTAATATTACGCCGTACCGGCGACGGATCAGCCTTTATCGAACGCGTGATGAGTACCGATCCGCAGGACTTTCTCCGTCCCGAGCTGTCCCCGGGGACGCCCGTTGTCTTTAATCAAGGAACAGCCGTACCGCCGGGGGAGGCGCAGGAGTGAAACGCATCCCTCCGGCGGGGATGCGTCGCGTTTAGGGCGCCTGTTTTACGCCGGTGGACGGCCGCCACCCCTTCTGGAACAAATCACCGAAGGATTCCTCTTGACGACTCCCGGCGAGGGTGATATGGTTTCCCTAGAATACCCCTACCGGTATGGGTAATTACGCTTGGATGGAGGGAAACCAATGCCGCGCCAATGGTCCTGGGTAGCGGCCGGGATTGTTCTCGGCCTGTGGAACATCCTCATCTTCGTCTCCGGTAACCACCTGGGTACGACCACAGCCTATGCGCAAACCACGGGTTACCTCACGCAGTTTTTCTTCCCCAGCCTCGTACCTGCCGACGCCTGGACCTCGGGTACCTGTGGGGGTACCACCGGACTGCAGGTCGGGTGGCAATGGCTCCTGGTCCTGGGAGTCTTTCTGGGCGCCCTCGGCGGCCGCGTTCTGCACCGCGGCGGCGGCCCCGTGGAGGATATCCCGAAGATGTGGGCCTCGCGGTTCGGCCACCGGCCGGGGCTGCGCTATGCCCACGCCTTTCTCGGGGGAATGCTGCTCCTGTTCGGCGCACGGATCGCCGGGGGCTGCACCTCCAGCCACATCATCGGCGGGATGAGCGAGATGGCCTTGAGCGGCGTGTTCTTCGCGGCGGCGGTGTTTGCCGCGGGGATACCGACGGCAGTGGCGCTCTATCGCAGGGGAGGGGCGGTCTAAGATGGAGTCTGTTCTCGCGGTAGTCTTTGGTATCGGTTTCGGTTACATCCTGCAACGGGTGGGGGCCCTGGATTACCACAATATCCTGAACGCCTTGCGCCTGAGGGACCTCACCATTCCGAAGTTTATGCTCCTTTCGGTGGCCATCACCGCCGTAGGGGTCTTCACCCTGCGTGCCGGCGGGCTGGTGGCGCTGGACCTGATCACGGCGAATCCGGTGGGGAATGTCCTCGGGGGATTGATCTTCGGTGTTGGATTCGCCCTGGCCGGGTATTGCCCGGGAACCAGTATCGGGGCGATGGCCGAGGGGAAGCGCGACGCTCGCTGGGTCGTCGCCGGCGGGCTGGTCGGCGTCCTGGCGTATGCCCTGCTGCAGAAATGGATCACCCCCTGGCTGGCCGGCTTCGCCCTTGGTAAGATCAGCCTGGTGGACTACCTGCCGGTCAACCCGCTGGTGGCCGTCGTAGGCTACAGCCTGGCCCTGGCGCTGGCTGTTTATGTGATGGACGCCTGGGAACGTGCGCGGGTCACCCCGGGGCGGGCTGCGGCTGAAAGGGATGGTGCCGGGCTGCCCGGGGGGTGCTTGGACCCGAGCGCTCTACGGTCTGAGAGAGTTTTGAACGACTAACTGGGAAAGGAAAGGTGCCGATGACAATGAACAACGCGCAGAAGGCATTGTTGGCGGTGGGCCTGGCCATCGTACTCTTTCTCGGGCTGGCCACCGGCTTTCATTGGACGGGGGTCGGCGCAGCGGGGGGCGTCTCCGTGAGCGATGCCGTAGTGCAGTACTACGAGCGGATGCCCGACGACATATACAAGATCCCGGTCCCTGATCTGAAGGCGGCCCTGGACGCCGGCGGAAAGGGCCTCTACATCGTGGACATCAGGGAACACAAGGACTTCGTGCAGGGACACATTCCGGGGGCACATAACATTCCGTTTAAGGAAGTGGGGCGCAGGTTGAACGAACTGCCCAGGAACCAGCGGATCATCGTCTATTGCTATACGGGCCAGACCGGGGGGCAGACGGTGGCCGCCCTCACTATCGCGGGCTTCGATGCGCGGTCGCTTAATGGAGGCATGAACAACGGGTGGGCGGCCGCGAATCTCCCCACGGAAGCGGGGGAGTAGAGGGCCTTCAGGCACAGGAGAGGGGCGCATTCGTGAACGGGTGCGCCCCTTGGCATTGATATGGTTATGGTTTTTCGTCATCTTTTCTTTCGCCTAATTGGAAGCCGGATAAGGCCCTACGGGCCCCGGCCCTTGAGGCGTAGTAGACCACGAGGGCGACAACCGCGAGGGGAACCAGCATCGTGAGCAACATATACAAAGAAAATAGGAAAGTATTCGTTTCCATGGGCATGGGTTTACTCACCTCCGTCCTTAGTGTGCGCAGACTGGAACCATTCTACGCCTTACCCCGCTGTGCGGCCCGGGACCCGAAAGAGGACTCGAGGCGCTGCAGCAGCTCGTCGCCGTCGAATCCGCCCCGGCGCGAGGCAAAACGCAGGCGGCCGCGCTTGACCATCCCCCGCACCTCTTCGGGAACGGCCAGACAGCGGCCGTGCGGAACCCAGATGATGAAGCGCCCGCAGGACGCCTCGAGATAAGCACGTTCCTCATCGGTAAGGGCGGTGACGGGAAGAAAAGTGCCGTCGGGAAGACGGACACACTCCCGCTCGTTGAAGGAATCCCATTGGGTCTGACCGGTGTTCTTCCGCACGGGGCACTCCTCCTTACTGCCGGTGTGTCTCCCTTCCACGGCGGGCCGGCAATTCCTGCCTCATTCGGCGATTTGCGGTCCGTCCCTGACCGTGTCGTGCTATAATATCCGGGAGTGCAGTAGGGGGAGAGTGAAAACGGTTTGGAGATCGTACAGGCGGTAGTGCTTGGTGTGGTTCAGGGCCTTGGGGAGTTCCTTCCCATTTCCAGTTCGGCCCATCTTGTGCTCACGCCATGGCTGCTGGGCTGGAATGACCCCGGGCTGGCCTTCGACGTCGCATTGCACCTGGGAACGCTTGTGGCCGTAGTGGCTTTCTTCTGGCGGGACTGGGCTTTGCTCCTCTTTGAAGGGCTGCATGGAGGCAGGACGCGGGAGGGGCGGCTCTTTTGGTACCTGGTGGTGGCCACCGTTCCCGGGGCGCTGGCCGGTTACTTCCTGGAGGAACAGGCGGCGACTGTTTTCCGGGCACCGCTGTTGGTCGGGAGCCTCCTGATCATCATGGGCGTCGTGCTCTGGGCCTCCGACCGCTTTGCCGCAAGCTTCCGGAAGTTACACGACGTACGGCTTGGTACCGCGCTGTTCATCGGCCTGTGCCAGGCCCTGGCCGTCATTCCGGGTGTATCACGGTCGGGGGCGACAATCATGGCGGCCCGGCTGGCGGGGTTGGAACGCGAGCCGGCGGCACGGTTTTCGTTTCTGCTTTCGACACCCATTATTCTAGGCGCCGCCCTTTATCAGCTGCGGGACATCAGCCCGGCGGATTTGACCGTTCCCTTCCTGGCCGGGGTCGGCACCTCGGCCGCCGTCGGTTTCCTGGCCATCGGCTTCCTGCTGCGGTGGGTGACGACGCATAACTTTAACCTCTTTGTCTGGTACCGTTTCGGTCTCGGCACGCTCGTCATCGCCATGGCTTTAGTGCGGGGGTAAGAAAACAAGGAGGGGTGGCCGTCTTTGCGTCGGCCGCCCCTTTATGCTTTAACGGATGTTACTAATGTATGGTGCGCTTGGTGACCCCGAGGTGGTTGAAAGGGATGTCATCCTCGGTCCGGGATTGCTCAACGAGGTCCTCGATACGGAGGGTGTGACTGGCCACGGCATCGGTGATGAAGATCGGGGCCAGGTTGCGCACAGCCAGGGCCACCGCGTCGCTTGGGCGGGCGTCGAGCACGACGGAAACGTTGGTCCCCGTGAGATGTACCTCGGCGATAAAGGTTTCATCCCGGACGTCGCTGATCACGGCACGCGTAATTTGCACGCCGAGCCTCTCGCAGCAAGCCTGCAGGAGGTCGTGGGTCAGGGGCCTTTCGGCCTTGTACCCCTCGAGAGCCATGGCGATGGCGTGCGCCTCAAAGGGACCGATCCAGATCGGCAGGATCTTGGCCTCCGGCTCATCGGCCAGCAGGAGCACCGGGTTCATTGAGGGGTCGAAGGCGATTTCCTTTACGTGAACTGGTATCATCTCCATCCGCCTCCTTAACACGCCAGTACCGGAGCGGCCTCTTCGTGGGTCAGCTGGTTGGAAACATTATACCAGGGCAACCGGGTAACGACAACGGGAAAGGAGTTTGCTAATTTCTGGCGAAGTGGAGAAGACGGAAGGTGATTTCCCCCGTGAGCGTTTACGGCCAGCCCAAGCGCGAAGTGCGGTACGAGATCCTGGGCCTTGTCCTGGCAGCCCTGGCGGCGCTTGCCTTCCTGAGCCTTTACGCCGGGGCAGGGGCGGTGGGCAACATCGTGGCCCGCGCCTGCCGTGCCCTCGCCGGGGAAGGCGCCGCCCTGATCCCTCTGCTTCTCGGGTACTGGGGTTTTACCCTTATCAAGGACCGTCACCCGGTCCGTTTCGTCCCGCGGCTGTATGGCGGGCTCCTTTGCCTGGGGGTGATTCTGGCGACGGTCCAGATGGCCCTTCTCCCCGAGGACGAGGACTTCTCCCTTGTGGCGCAGACCGGACTCGCCGGTGACGGGGGGGGGGTCCTGGGGGCCGTGCTGGGCTGGGTGCTCTATCGCTGCTTCGGCTACGCCGGAAGCGTGGTGGTCCTGGTGTCGGCCGGGTTGGTCGGTATAACGTTGTTCACCGAACTCCCGCTTATGGTGTCTATCAAGGGGTTGTGGCAGCGCCTATGGCGCGGCACCCTGCGCGCCGGCAGTGCCGTGGGCCGATTCGTCTGCCCGGAGGTCAAGGACGAAGAGCCCGGATCGGCCCCGGTGATCATTGACGCTGGTACGCGGCAGGATGGCGACGCCGGCGCCCCCGAGGCGCCGGCCCCGGCGGAAACGCGGGCGGAAACGCGGGTATCGCAGGCCGACAGGCGTCAATCCCAGCAGATCTCATTGGGCGAAGTAACCACCTACCAACTGCCGCCGCTAAGCCTGCTTGTGCGGCCGAGGGTCAAGGCCCCGAAGCCGTCGAAAGACATCGCCGAAAACATCCGCGTTCTTGAGGAAACCCTGGAGAGCTTCGGCGTCCGGGCCAAGGTCCTGCAGGTCTCCCGCGGTCCGGCCATCACACGCTACGAGGTGCAGCCGGCGGCGGGGGTCAAGGTGAGCCGGATTGTCAGCCTGTCCGACGACATCGCCCTTTCGATGGCCGCCCCGGGAGTCAGGATCGAGGCTCCTATCCCGGGCAAGGCCGCTGTGGGCATCGAGGTGCCGAACCGCGAAGTAACGATGGTTCACCTGCGCGACCTCCTGGAATCCAAGGAGTTCGTCCAGTCTCCCTCGCGCCTGACCGTCGCCCTGGGGAAGGACATCGCCGGGACGCCCGTGATCGCCGACCTGGCCCTTATGCCGCACCTCCTCATCGCCGGGGCCACCGGGGCGGGGAAAAGCGTCTGTCTGAATACCATTATCGCCAGCGTTCTCTTCAAGAGCCAGCCGGACGAGATCAAGCTGTTGATGATTGACCCGAAGATGGTTGAACTCACCACTTACAACGGTATCCCCCACCTGATCTCGCCGGTGGTGACCGATCCGAAGAAGGCTGCCGTTTCTCTGAAGTGGCTGGTGCGGGAGATGGAGCGGCGCTACGAGCTTTTCGCCGCGACCGGGGTACGTGACATCACCCGTTATAACAGCGTGTTTAAAACCCACGACCTGCGAGAGGGCGACCCGGCACACCTGCCCTTGATCGTCGTCGTCATCGACGAGTTGGCCGACCTTATGATGGTGGCGCCTAACGACGTCGAGGACGCCATCTGCCGTCTGGCTCAGATGGCCCGTGCCGCCGGCATCCACCTCGTGGTGGCCACGCAGCGGCCGTCGGTCGACGTCATTACCGGGCTGATCAAGGCCAATATCCCTTCGCGCATCTCTTTCGCCGTATCATCCCAGACCGACTCGCGGACCATCCTGGACATCGGCGGAGCCGAGAAGCTGCTGGGGAAGGGCGACATGCTCTTTTTGCCCGTGGGGGCTTCAAAGCCGGTCCGGGTGCAGGGCGCGTTCCTGTCCGACAGGGACGTGGAGGCGCTGGTCGGCTTCCTGAAGAAGCAGGCTATGCCGGACTACGACGAGGAGATCTTTGAAGCCACCCCGGAAGAGGAGGAACGGTTCGAAGAAGACGAGCTTTTCCCAAAGGCCGTCGAGATTGTCGTGCGGAGCGGTTTGGCATCCATCTCCCTTCTCCAGCGCCGGCTGCATATCGGGTACTCCCGTGCGGCGCGCCTTATCGACATGATGGAACGGCGGGGCATCGTCGGGGGTTTCGAGGGTTCAAAGCCACGGACGGTTCTGATGAGCCCGGAACAGTACAACCTCACCTTCGCCCAGCGGAAAAAGAAAGCCTGAGCCCGGCGGTTCATCCGCCGATGGGGAGCGGGGCCGCTTGACCGCTCACCGGGCGCGTGCTATATTGTGCCTGAGCTTGCCGGGGTCCTTAATATGTCTTGGCCGGGGACCAAGGTACATATCTCCAATCCGGTGTGCAAAGGATATACCAGCCATTGTCCTGCGCCGCGCCATCCGGGGCGCTTTCGGGGTGGCTTCGGTTGAAGCGGGCTTCGGGCTTGACCGGGACGAGGAACGGGAGGTGGGTTGATGGCCATCGGTGAGGTGCTCAGGGAGGCCCGCGAGGCTCGGGGACTATCCCTGGAGGCGGTGGAAGACGCCACCAAGATCCAGAGGAAGTACATCAAGGCTCTGGAATCGGAGGAGTTTTCCGTGCTCCCGGGACGGGTGTATGCCAAGGCCTTTCTGCGCACCTATGCCAAGTACCTGGGGCTGGACAGCGAGTCCCTGGTAGCGGAATTCAACCAGCGGTTTCCCGGGGACGAGAGACAGGACACCGACGAGGAACCCGCCGGAAGCGAGCCTGCCGGCCGGCGGTCCCCGGCCTACACGAAATACCTTGTGGTCCTGCTGGTCATCGCCGCCCTGGTGGGATTTAACGCTCTCTACCGCTTTGGCTCCGTTGACCGCGGGGAACCGAATCTGCCCGGGTCACCCCCGGCGGCCGACGAGCAAAGGCCGCCCGAGGATGTCGCCCCCGTGGAACCTCCCGTAAGGGAGGGCCTGGACCTGGTGCTCAGGGTTGACGGGAGTCCCAGCTGGATGCGGGTGATCGTCGACGGCCAGGTCTCCTTTGAAGGTACGGTGCAGCCCGGCAAGTCCCTGACCTTTACCGGCAAAGATTCTATCTCCCTCCGCGTCGGCAACGCCGGGGCGGTTCGGGCGACCCTGAACGGGGAGGACCTGGGTGTCCTGGGTGAGCCGTGGGATGTGGTGACACGTGATTTTCCGGGGGCTTGATATGCCGCGGGTTTACGCCGTCAGCCTTGGTTGTGACAAGAACCGGGTGGACACGGAGGTTATGCTCGGTCTCCTCACCGGTGCGGGATACAGGACCGCCCCGCACCCCGAGGAGGCCGATGTCATTTTAGTCAACACCTGCGGGTTTATCGCCACCGCGCAGGAGGAAGCGGTGCAGACCATCCTGGAGATGGCCCGCTACCGTAACGACGGCCGCCCGCTGATTGTCGCCGGTTGCCTGGCGCAGCGCTATACAAAGGAACTACGGCGGGAGATACCGGAGATTGACGCCCTGGTAGGCACGGGGAGCGTCGGCGAGATCGTGGAGATCGTGCGCAGGGTGGCGGCGGGGGAAAGAGGGCTCGTCGCGGTGGGATCGCCCGGGTTTTTGGCGCCTGAGGATGCCCCGCGGGTCGTGACCACGCCGCCCCACACCGCGTTTCTGAAGATCGCCGAGGGTTGCAGCAACGCCTGCGCCTATTGCGTCATTCCCCGCCTGCGCGGTGCGTTTCGCAGCCGTCAACCCCGGGCCCTGCTGAGGGAGGCGGCCGCCCTGGCCCGCGGCGGGGTGCGTGAATTGATCCTGGTGGCCCAGGACACGACACGCTACGGCAGTGATCTCGACCCGGGACGGGACCTGGCGTGGCTCTTGCGCCGCCTGGCCGGCATCGATGGACTGCAGTGGTTGCGGCTGCTCTACTGTTATCCCAACGGCATTACCCCGGCCCTGGTCGAGACGCTGGCCACCGAGCCGAAGGTGTGCCGCTATCTTGACATCCCTATGCAACATGCCAGTGACGCCGTCCTTGCCCGTATGGGCCGGGCTACGCGCCGGCAGGGCCTGGAACGGCTGGTCGAGGCCTTGCGCCGTGACGTTCCCGGCATCACCCTGCGTTCAACATTTATGGTAGGGTTTCCGGGCGAAACCGAGGCCGACTTCGAGGAGTTGTTGGATTTCCTCGAAGCGATGCGTCTGGAGAGGGCGGGGTTCTTCGCCTACTCGCGCGAGGAAGGAACCCGAGCCGCAGCTATGGCGGACCAGGTAGCGGAGGATATTAAGCGGGAGCGCCTCTACCGTGTGCAGGAGACACAGCTGAAGATCATGCGCATTGCGGCGGCCGCCCGCGTAGGGACCGTCACCACCGTGCTTACCGACGCGCGCCGGGGCCCTTTCCACCGAGGGCGGACCGAGGGTGACGCGCCCGGAATCGACGGGCGCGTGTACTTCGGGGGCGAGCCCTGGGCCGAGCCCGGCGAGTTCGTACGCGTGCGGGTTGTTCGCCTGGCGGGGACCGACCTGGTCGGGTGGAGGATCGCACCATGACCAGCCATTTCATAAGGAAAGCCGCGAAGCGCTGTGTTATAATTCATGATTGCTGGTATCCTGCGTGATATGGGAGCGATGCCTATGCCGTGGAGCAACCTGAATTTCAAGGTGATCGTGATCACCTTCGTACTCGGCCTGGCTTTATTGTTTGGTGGGCAGTACGTCTACCAGAAGTACGGCTTCAATCAGCCGGTAAAACAGGTCCTGGCGACCAACCCGGCGGTGGCCGGTTACACCCTCGAGGAGCAGGGGCCGGAACTGGTGATCAATGTTCACCTGAAGCGCACCGACAACCTCCAGGAGAGCTATCGGGAACTGAGGCGGCAGGTTGACGAGGCGATGCGCGGGCGTCCATACCAACTAGTTATTGAGGATGAGCGTGACGACAACCTGAGGGAGGCCTTTTACAACAGCCAGTTCATCATCTACCAGGCCATTGCCCAGGGCAATTTCCAGGAGATGGCCGACGAGGTCCGGGCCCGGGCGCGGGCGGCCAACGCCACGGCGCGCATTTACCTGGACAGCGAATACGTTTACGTGCAGATGGAAAACGGACACGGGTACCTGGCGGAGGTCATCCCGCGGCAAACCGGCGGGAGCGATCTTCAAGGGGCGAACGGGGGGGGATTGTATGCTCAAAGAGGTTAGTGTCGGCTTCGGGCTGGCAGCCCTGATCTTCCTCTTGGGCAACGGCTATAACGTCGGCCCCCTGATCCTCCTGGGTGCGCTGGCCTTCGGGCTTTACTGGATGGCTCAGTCGCGCGGGATGGTAAAGACCTTCCACCGGGTTTCCACCGAAAGCCAGGTCCAGGTCTCTTTCGCCGATATCGGCGGCCAGGGGAACGCGATCAAGGAGTTGCAGGAAGCCCTGGATTTCATTAAGAACCAGGTGGAAATCCGGCGGCTGGGTATACGGCCGCTCAAGGGTATCCTGCTTACCGGCCCGCCCGGCACCGGGAAGACCTTGATGGCGCGGGCGGCGGCGAACTATACCGAAGCCGTGTTCGTCTCGGCGAGCGGCTCGGAGTTTATTGAAATGTACGCCGGCGTCGGCGCGCAAAGGGTGCGCAAGCTTTTCCAGACCGCCCGGGAGACGGCGATGCGACAGGGCAAGAAGCATGCCCTGGTCTTCATCGACGAGATCGAGGTTTTGGGCGGCAAACGCGGCCAGGTTACGAGTCACCTGGAGTATGATCAGACCCTGAACCAGCTCCTGACCGAGATGGACGGGATCAAGGTCGACGAGGAGGTCCAGGTGCTCGTGGTAGCCGCCACGAACCGGGCGGACATGCTGGACCCGGCGCTCCTCCGTCCGGGGCGCTTCGACCGCCAGGTGCGGGTGGAACTGCCCGACCGTGAGGGGCGGCGCGAAATCATCCGCCTGCATACGAGGAACAAACCGCTGGCGGCCGACGTGGACCTGGATGTCCTGGCCAAGGAGACCTTCGGTTTCTCCGGGGCGCACCTGGAGAGCCTGGCCAACGAGGCCGCCATCCTGGCGATGCGCGAGGGAAAGAAGGAGATCAGCCAGCGTCACTTCCATGAAGCCGTGGATAAGGTGATTATGGGAGGCAAGTTGGAGCGTCGCCCCTCGCCCGAAGAGATGCGCCGGGTGGCCGTGCACGAGACGGGCCACGCCCTGTTGAGCGAAATGGTACGGCCCGGTTCGGTCTCGACCCTGACCGTAACCCCGCGGGGCCAGGCCCTGGGCTATATGCGCCAGACCTCGGAGGATGACCGCTACCTGTACACCCAGGGCTACCTGGAGGATCAGATCGCGGTCACGCTCGCCGGAGCCGTAGCGGAGGAGATCGTGCTCGGGTGCCGCAGCACCGGCGCCTCCAACGACTTCGAGCAGGCCTTGCAGGCGGCGGAAATGTTGGTCCGGGGAGGTATGTCGGAACTCGGCATCGTGGATGTGCAGACGCTGCCGCGGGAGGCGAAACACAAGGCGGTGTCCGGCATCCTGAAAGCGCAGGAGGAGCGTGTTCGCGAATATCTCACGGGGATCCGTGAGTGCATCGAGGCCATCGTCGAACGGCTGTTGGCCCAGGAGAAACTGACCGGTGATGAGTTCCGGTCCCTTCTCCCCAAGCGGGCCGCATGAGCATCCGGACGTGCCAAAAAAGTAAGGGGAGCGGGAAGCGTGCCCGGGAAGAAGAAAGGCGCCTTCCCGCTTCGCCGTGTGACAAAAGTTCTCTTGTCAAGGGCTCTGTTTAGTTTTAGAATTGAAAGTGAAATAATGCACGAGTTGACAGAAGGTGTGGACTTTTAGATGCAGGCTGAGGCGATCTTCACGGGCAGCGAGTTGCTGCTCGGTTACGTTGTGAATACGCACGCCCATTTTCTTGGCCTGGAATTGGCCAAAATGGGGATTGAGATGACCCTGCATACTGCCGTCGGCGACGACTGGGACCGGATGTATACGGTTATCAAACAGGCGCTGGAACGCTCGGATTTGATCATCACCACCGGCGGCCTGGGCCCGACGACCGATGATATCACCAAAGAAGTGGTGGCGGAGGCGCTCGGGGTGCCGATGGTGATGGACGAGGCCTCTCTGGCCGAGATGCGCGCCTTCTTTGATAAGCGGGGCCGGCCGATGCCGGCGCTTTTTGCGCGCCAGGCCTGCTTCCCGGCGGGTTCGCGCATTCTTCCCAACCACAAAGGGACAGCGCCGGGAGCCCTGATTGAGCACCAGGGCCGGATCATTGTCATCCTGCCCGGCCCGCCGCGCGAACTCAGGCATATGTTTAAGACCAGTGTCGAGCCCTATCTGACCGGCATACCGGGCCGGGGCAAAGTCCTGGTCACGACCACGCTTAAGCTTACGGGCATTGCGGAGTATGCTGTGCAGGAACTGCTGAAAGGCATTGCCGGGCAGGGCGACCCGGGTTTGGGATATCTGGCGAAACCCGGGGAAACCCACGTACGGATCTCGGCGCGGCACGTCGACCAGGCGGAAGCCGAACGGCTGGTCGCACAGCTGAAGGAAAAGGTTGTATCCCTGGTGGGGGACCATGTTTTCGCCGTGGACGATGAAGTGCCCGAACGGATCGTCGGGGCGCTCCTTAAGGAACAGGGTTTGACGGTGGCCGCCGCCGAGTCCTGCACCGCCGGGCTTGTCGCCGGCCGTCTGGCCAATGTCCCGGGGAGTTCGGAGTATTTACTGGGCGGCCTCGTCACCTACACGAATGAAATGAAAGAGAATCTCCTGGGTGTGCCGGCGGAAACCCTGGCGCGCTACGGGGCGGTCAGCGAGGAAACCGCGGTCGCCATGGTTCACGGGGTGCGGCGCGTGACCGGTGCGGACTTCGGCGTCGGCGTTACCGGGATCGCCGGGCCGGGCGGGGGCTCCGCCGACAAGCCGGTGGGGCTGGTCTATATTGCCGTGGGCGGGGCGGAGCAGGTGGTTTGCCGCCGTTTCTATTTCCCCGGGGACCGTTTCGCCGTGCGCCAGGGTGCGGTCAACGCCTCGCTGCAAATCCTGCGCACCTTGCTTGAGGAACGGGCAAGGGGGAACGCTGGGGCCGTGTAGGATCACGGGGAAGACCGCAGCCCGTCCTTCGGATAGGAAAAGTGTTGCGGGAGACTTCGCAGTGCCAGGGATGATTACGGGTTCCCTGGCATTTTTCGTGTTTGCATGTTCCGCTTTTTTACTTAGAATAGGTTTAGAACGCAAGAGGGGGAGGATCAGGTTGTCGGAAAGGGAGAAGGCGTTGGAACTGGCCCTGGCGGGGATCGAACGGCAGTTTGGCAAAGGGGCGATTATGCGTCTCGGCGAGGCCGCGGCACGGTTTTCGGTGGAGGTTATCCCCACCGGCATCCTCGGGGTCGACGTGGCCTTGGGGGTCGGGGGGGTGCCGCGCGGCCGGGTGATCGAGATCTTCGGGCCGGAGTCCTCGGGGAAGACGACGGTGGCCCTGCACGTCGTCGCGGAGGCGCAGAAGGCCGGTGGCCAGGCCGCCTTCATCGACGCCGAGCACGCCCTGGACCCGGTCTACGCGGCGCGGCTCGGGGTGGATATCGACAACCTGCTTGTCGCCCAGCCGGACACCGGGGAGCAGGCCCTGGACATCGCCGAGGCCCTGGTGCGAAGCGGGGCGGTTGACGTCGTCGTGGTGGACAGCGTGGCCGCCCTGGTTCCCAAGGCCGAGCTGGAGGGGGATATGGGGGACGCTCACGTCGGCCTGCAGGCGCGTTTGATGTCCCAGGCCCTGCGCAAGTTGACGGGGGCGATCTCCAAGTCACGTACAACGGCCATCTTTATCAACCAGATCCGCGAGAAGGTCGGCGTCATGTTCGGCAGCCCGGAAACCACCACCGGCGGGCGGGCCCTGAAGTTTTATGCCTCCATCCGCCTGGACGTACGGCGCGCGGAGGTCATCAAGCAAGGGAACGAGATCATCGGCAGCCGGATTCGGATCAAGGTGGTGAAGAACAAGGTCGCCCCGCCGTTCAAGACGGCGGAGTTTGATATCCTTTACGGCCAGGGGATCTCCAAGATCGGTTCCCTGATGGACGTAGCGTTGGACCTGAAGGTCGTCCAGAAGAGCGGCGCATGGTACTCGTTCGGCTCGGAGCGGCTCGGCCAGGGGCGGGAAAACGCGCGGGAATACCTGCAGGAGCATCCGGAGATCGTAAAGGAGATAGAGAGCCAGGTACGCCAGCTCCTGGCATCGGGTGAGGCGAAAGTTCCCGTGGTCCGCGGCGAGGGTGACCAAGCTTAAGCAATGTTCCGTATCTCAAGGCGTCTCGTGGCGGGGCCCGGCTCAAAGGGCAAGCCGCGCCCGGCGATGGTATTGGCGGTACTGGTCCTCCTTGTGGCTCTGCTGGCCGGTTGCGGCGCCCGCGACCCGGCCCCGGCGCCGGGGGAGAAGGGATCTCCCGCTTCAGAAAGCTCTGCGCCGGTTGCCCAGGAAGACCGGGATCCGCAACCCTCGGGCGGTCTCCCGGCGGCGCGCGTGACCGATACCCTCGACGGCGATACTCTCGGGGTGGTGCTTGAAAACGGCCGGCGCGAGAAGGTGCGCCTTATCGGCGTCGACACCCCCGAGACCTCCGGGGACCCGCAACCCTATGGGCCGGAGGCGGCCGCTTTTACCGAAAACAGCCTGAACGGCCGCCGGGTCTGGCTGGAAACCGATGTCGAGGCGCGCGATCGCTACGGCCGGCTTCTGGCCTATGTTTGGCTGTCTGTTCCGGAGAGCCGGGACGAAGCCGGTGTGAGAACGAAGATGTTCAACGCCCGGCTGCTCGCCGGAGGCTATGCCCAGGTCCTCACCGTGCCCCCCAACGTGCGTTACGCCGACTTCTTCGTGCGGCTGCAAAAGGAGGCCCGGGAAGCGAAGCGCGGGCTCTGGAGCGTTCCGGTAAAGATCGAGCGGTATTACCTCGGCAACATGCGCAGCAAGAAGTTCCACCGGCCGGACTGCCGCTGGGCGCGACAGATAAAGCCGGAGAACGGGATGCGGTTTGCGACGCGCGACGCGGCCCTCGATGCGGGCTACTCCGCCTGCCGCGATTGTCGTCCATAATTTTCGCTCATAACTGAACCCTGCGGCGGGAAAATAGGCGCAAGGAGGGTTTAATAATGGCCAAACTATTGAGTGACCGGACCAAGTACGAGTTTGCCCGCGAGATGGGCGTCGCGCACCTGATCCAGGGCAACTACTACGGGAACCTGAGCTCAAGGGATTGCGGCCGGTTTGTCCAAAAGGCGGTCGAACTGGCCGAACGCGCCATGACTTAAACTCTCCGCTTACCGGGAGCGCTCCTCCGGCAGGGGCGCTCTCTCATTTTTGTCCCGGGCTGAAAGACATTTTGCACCCCTGCCGCCCCCCTCGGCGGGGTGTAAGCGTGGCAGGGCCAGGGTCAGAAAAAGGGCCAGAACGGGCAGGACACCGAGCACGTTCAGAGTCGCGGGCACACCCCACCGGTCGGCGATGGCCCCCAGGAGAACCACGCCGACCCCGCCCATGCCGACGGCAAAGCCCATCATAATCCCGGAGGCCAGGCCGACATTGTTGGGCGCCAGTTCCTGGGCGAAGACGACGGTCACCGAGAAGGTGGCGATAATGGCAAAGCCGGCGCCGAAGACGGCGACGGCACGCCAGATGCCGTCCGCGTACGGGAAAAATACCAGGAACGGGATCGAGGCGCCGAAGGACAGGAGCAGCAGCCTGCGGCGGCCCCAACGGTCCGCCAGCGGCCCGCCGGTCAACGTGCCGGCCACCCCGGCAAGCAGGAAGAGGGTCAGGAGATGGCTGGCGTACAGCGGTGAGCGGCCGAGATGGCTCACAAAGTAGAGCGGAATAAAGGCGATCATGCCGGCATGGATGAAAGAGCGGGCGGTGACCACGCCGGTCAGAAGGGTGAGGGCTCCCCAGTCGGTCTGCTGCCCCCGGGCGACACCGTGCACCCGCGCGCCGCGCCGTGCGACGGCCTCCTTTTCGGCGGTGGCCCGGTTGATGGCGGGCATGAGCGACCAGAGGAGCAGGGCGCCGGCCAGGCCCGGAAGCAACAGGCCGGTCACTCCAAGGTGTCCCCAGGCGCCGACCAGCACAGTGGTGGCTAACGGCCCGAGGGCGAAACCGAGGTTGCCCCCGATGGCGAAGACGGCCATGGAAGACGCGCGTCCGGCGCGGGTGGCGAAAAACGTGACCCGGGAACCCTCGGGATGGTAAGCGGCGATGCCCAGACCGCTGGCGAAGATGGCCAGGAGGACGATGGCGAATGACGGAGCGAAGGCGGTCACGGCCAGCCCCGCGGTCGTAAGCAGACAGCCTACCGGGAGGAGCCAGCGCGTGCCGACCCGGTCGCTCAGAACGCCGAAGAACGGCTGGATGACCGACGAGCTGACGTTGGTCACCAGGGTGACCAGGGCCACGGCCGCGTAGGAGAGATGAAAGGTATCCTTCAAGAGCGGCAACAGGACCGGCACCGCGCCCTGCCCCATATCGACCACCAGGTGCCCGAAGGCCAGAAGCCAGATGATTGGATTGGTCATGGACTCATCTTAGGACGCATTATGGGGTGCGTCAAGATTAAACACGAACAGCGCAGCACAAGTTGCAGGGAGGCTTCCGTTCCTGGAGACTGGCCACCCGGCTGTCAGGGGAGTTAGAAAGGAAGAAAAATAGGGGTTGACAGGAGCCCGGAGACGAAGGTAACATAGTCACGATATTTCGATAGGGATCGAAATATCACGAGAGGTAGGTTGGCGGAGTGGGACTGAACGCCCTTTTTAAGGCCCTCAGCGATGAGACCCGGCGGGAGATCTTACGCCTGCTCGCCGCTCGCGGCGACTTGGCGGCCGGCGAAATCGCCGACGCTTTCCCCCTGTCCCGCCCGACGATTTCCCACCACCTGAACGTGCTCAAGGATGCCGGGCTCATCCTGGATGAGCGTCGTGGACAGCACATCATTTACAGCCTGAACACCACCGTTTTCCAGGACCTCTCGGGCTGGCTGTTCGCAATGGTCCAATCGGTGACGCGCAAGAACCGCAATGAACGGAGGGAGGGGCAAAGCATTGAGCAATGAGTATCGTGTCGAGGCGCGCATGGTCAAGGGAGATTGGCCGGCGCTGGTGACTCTGCTGGCCCTCTTCATTGCGGGCGCGGTGCTGTACCCCCGCCTCCCGGAATCGGTGCCGGCGCACTGGAACCTTCAAGGCGAGGTTGACCGCTACCTCTCACGCTTCTGGGGCGCCTTCGCGCTGCCCATCCTGGCCGCGGTATGTTACCTGGGCATGCTCTTTGTGCCCTATATCGACCCGAAACGCGAGAATTACGCCCGCTTCCCCGCCGCATACCGGGCGATGCGCATTGGGCTGGTGCTTGTCCTCGGGGTGCTCCAGGCATTGATCCTCAGCGCCGGCCTCGGCGGGCCGGCGAACCTGGTTCCGCGGGCCGTGCAGCTGGTGATCGGGGGCCTTTTCGTCGTCATCGGCAATTACCTGCCCCAGGCGCGGTACAACTACTTCTTCGGCATCCGGACACCATGGACGCTGGCCGACGAGGGTGTCTGGCGGCGGACCCACCGCTTCGCGGGTGTGCTGTTCGTCCTCGCCGGGCTGGCAATGGCGGCCGCGGCCTTCCTGCGGGCGCCGGCCAATGGGATAATCGCCCTGGGGGCGATTGTAGGAGCGGCCGCGGGGAGCACCCTTTATTCCTTCCTGGCCTTCCGGCGGGTACGGGGTTAGGTGCCGGGGACAACGCCCGGCACTACTGGACGTACCGCGCCGGGTCGAAGCTCTCCCCTTTCTTATTCGGTATCGGGGCGAAGAGAAGGTTGACCGGCAGGAAACTGCCCGACGGGGGGGAGAACTCGACCGTCAGCGGCCCGCCGGCCTGCTGGCGGTGGAGGATGACGGCCCATTTTTGCGGTTGGAGGATACCGTCCTGCGGTACGCCCATAATCGTTTTGCCGTCCAGCGCGACGGCGCCGCAGAAGACCCCTCCGCGGGCATTCACCAGGACCCCAGTCCGGGCCCGGACATCCTTGAGGGTGATACGGTAGACGACGCCGTAATTGCCCTGGTTCTGCACGTTCTGGCCCGTCAGGGCGTCCACGCCTTCGGCAGGCGGGTCGTGTTCGTAATCGCCGAGCAGGAGCCGCTGGTGCATGCGGCCGAGGGCGGTGTCAATGGTCAGAGTGCGGTCCGCGTCCGGGAAAGTGCCCCGGATATGGCCGTCGCCGGGCAGAGGCGCCAATTGCGGCAGTTCTTTCACCGGGTCGGCGGCCGGGGCCAGGGCGGCGAAGGTGAACTCGACCGGCACCGGGGCGCTTAACTCAATGTCGGCCAGAGCGGTGAAACACTGGCCCGGCTTAATGACCGCCGCGCTCACCGCGGGCAGGACGGCGAGGGTCTGCTCGGGCTGCAGGGTGACCGACTCCGGGGCTTGGGCGCTGAAGAAGCGTGAAAGGTGCGTGCGCCCGAGCTGCAGGATACTCTTTGAAGGGCCGGCTCCACCCTGGCGGGTTGTTGTGACCGTGACCGGCTGCGTGCCGGCGTTACGGGCCAACACCCAGATCCGCATGTCGGCGGAGGAGTTGTTCAGGTGGTGGATCATCAACCGCGCGGGGCCCGAGACGGTATCGCGGTAGAGGATTCCGGAACCGGGAATCTTCTCGGGGTTGTTACAGCGGAGGAGTACCCGGTCGGATTGTTTCCAGCCGTCGTTGACGACGGGGAACTCCAGGACCGCCTCCTCGTAGGGGATGATGGCGCCGACCCCGCCGTAAAGCAGGTAAAACTGTTCTTTCGTGTAGTAAATGTCGTCCGTGACCTCGATCTCCACCGTCTCCGTGGCCGTGTCGCCCAGCTCGTCCTTCGCCGTAAGGGATACCGTGTGCTTTCCGGGCTCGAAGAAGGCCATCGCGTTACCCTGCCAGGTGAAGGTCATCGCATGCCCGTCCGGATCACGGCTGGTGTTACGGTAGACTACCGGCTCACCGATGCGGTAACGCGTTTTTTCCGTTGTAAAGGACGGTTCAGGCGGGGAGTTGACGACCAGTTTCTGGGCGAAGGGTTCGCTCCAGTTGCCGTTGGCGTCCTTGACGCGCAGCGTCACCTGGTAGATCCCGGCCTGCCCATAGCTGTTTTCCAGGCCCGTCCATTCCCGGTCAACAATGGGTACTCCCTCCGGATGGCTGCTCTCCTCGAAGACCTGTACCGGTTCTCCGGGGCGGACGCGGGGCCGGGCGAAAGTGAAACGGGCTACCGGAGGCGTCTTCGAAATCAGGGTTAGGCCGATGGTGACGGCCTTCGTCGCCTGCTCGTAATGCACCGTGGCGGACAGCGCCTCGCCGACGAACCGCAACGGGACCAGGGTTCGTCCCTGTTCCGCGCGCGGGGCGGCGACGAGCGTCACTTCTTTCCCGTTGACGGTAGCCCGCCGTTCCCCAAGATGCAGTACGACCTTGGCGTCGGCACCCTTGACAGTGATCGTCTTTGCCGCGCCGTCCCAGTGGACTGCAGCGCCGAGCGCCTCGCTCACAAACCGCAGGGGCACCAGGGTCACGCCATTGTCCACGGCGGGGACGGCGTCCAGGGTGACCGGCCGGCCGTTGACAGTCGCATCTTGGCGCCCAAGGTACAGGATAACCCTTATCGTCTGGCGGCCGGGCCCGGGCCCGGCCGTGTCCACCGGTTTGTCTTGGGCCGGGGCGGGGGACGGGGCATCGCCGGGCGCCTGCGGCGGAGGAGGAAGGGCGATAACGTCATCCCCGGCCACCGCCGGGGGGAGACTGAGAAACATGGACGTCAGCAAGGCGGTCGCCGCTAAGAGGCGCTTCAGGATTGTGAAAGTCAAAGGTACAGGTGCACCTCGTTTCATAAAGGCTACTATATGAATAACCCTCCAGAAGCGGGAAATATGTCGGAGTATTGACAAAAAGAGCTTGCGGTACCGATTATAACAAACAGAGCAAGAGCCTGTCATGCAAGGAAAACGGCCAGCAGGTGATGGGGGCAGGGATATTGTTCGCAGCGCTTTATGAGAGGATTTATAGCCGGCTGGAGCCGGCCGCCTTGCGGCGGGTGCGCCGAACGCTTGCGGGGCGGGCGCGGGGCCGCGTGCTGGAACTCGGGGTGGGGACGGGGCTGAACCTCCCGTACTACCGGGCGGGAGTCGAGGTCCACGGGATCGACCCTGCCCCGGCGATGCTGACCTACGCGCGGGCGAGGGCCGGGGCGGCGCGGCTTGCCACGGCCCGCGCCGAGGATCTTCCCTACCAGGATGCCTTTTTCGATACGGTGGTGGCGACTTTCACGTTTTGTACGGTGGAGGACCCGGAGACCGCGGCGCGCGAGGTGCGGCGCGTGCTTCGACGGGAAGGAAGCTTTCTCTTTATGGAGCACATACTGTCACCGGTGCCGGGCTGGGCAGGCTGGCAGCGCCGGTTATCCCCGTTGTGGCGCCGGGTCCTGGGAGGGTGTCACCCGGACCGGGCAACGCTGGACACCTTTGCGGCGGCCGGACTCCGCGTGAAGGAGTTACACCGCCTGGGTGGAGGCATTCTGCCCGTGGTGTGGGGCCGGGCGGAGGCCATAAGCGGCGGGCGCTGAAGTCCGGGCCTCTCAGGTCAGCCGCTCGAGGACGATGGTGGCCAGGGCCGCAACGAAGATCGCGGGTAGGAGGTTGCCGACCCGGATCTTGGAGACCTTCAACAGATTCAGGCCTATACCGGCAATGATCAGGCCGCCGGTGGCCGTTAACTCGGCGACCACCCATGGGCTGAGGTAGGGCTGCACCGCGCCGGCGGCGAGCGTCAGCGTTCCCTGGTAAAGGAAGACTGGCACGGCGGAGAAGAGGACACCGATCCCCATGGTCGTGGCGAAGATCAGGGAAGCGATCCCGTCGAGCAGGGATTTGGCGAAAAGCGTGCGTGGCTGCCCGGTCAGGCCGTCCTCAATCGACCCGAGCACGGCCATGGCCCCCACGCAGAAGACCAGAGTGGCCGTGATGAACGCACGGCCGAGGGCTGCGCCGCTCTGGCTGTTCCCGCCGATGCGGGCCTCAAGGCGGCGGGCGAAAGCCGCCAACCGGCCCTCGATATCAAGGGCGGCGCCGGCGGCCCCCCCGACGACCAGGCTGCCGATGACGATCAGGGGGTTCTTGGTTTGCAGGGCCATCTGGATCCCGAGTAGGATCACGGAAAGGGATAAGCCCTGCATCACCGTTTCGCTCACCCGTTCCGGCAGGCCCCGCCGGACGGCGACCCCGGCAAGCGCGCCGAGCACGATAGCCGTGGCGTTGACAATGGTCCCCGTCAAGTTCCCCAACCCTTTCTCCCGTTTTTCCTTGGCCCCCGGTGGACAGAATGAACAGAGACGCTGTCCGGGCGGCGGAATAGACCGGGGGGATGATGTTGCAGAAGACACTGGCGGAAGCAGCCGGCGAAGTCGAGAGCGTTGCCGGGGCCATCGCGCCGACCCTGATTCGGGACGTCTCGGGCTACGACCGGGTCCTGCAGCTCTTTTTCACGCGGGCGGTACGTGCTTTTCGAGCCATCCGGTTGCTGGCGGGCGAGGGGCTTGGGACCGACGCTTTGATCCTGGTGCGCGCACTCTACGAGCAAGTGCTGAACCTGCTGTATATCGCGACCGATCCCGACCGCCTGGCCGACCAGTACCTGGAATATGCCCATTACCGGAACTGGACGTACCTCCGGTTCCTGCGCCGGCACTATCCGGAGGCGGCCCGGATGGATCCGAAGACCGTTGAGGATATGCGGCGACAGTTTCTGCGGGTGCGAAAACGGTATCCCGGCGGACGCTCCTGGCACGGCAAGGCCATCGTCGACCTGGCCCGCCTGTTGAAGCTGGACGGCACACATGAGACGCTTTACAAGATTGCGTGTGACGTCGTCCATGGCAACGTCTCCGGCCTTTATCCGCTGCTGACCCTCGCCGAGGAAAGGCTGGAGGTGCGGGCCGGGCCTGATGGAGACGGTTACGCCGAAGAGGCCTTGGAACTGGCGGTGTACTGTGTCCTGCCGATCCTGGGCGAGGTCAGCCGCCATTTCGGGCTGGGGATGGAGGCCGGGCTGGAGGGAATCCGTGCCCGGCTGCACGGTGCGCCCCGGCATCCAGCAACCTCTGCATGATAGTCACGTCCAGCCAGCGCCCGAATTTGTGCCCGACTTCCCGCAGCCGGCCGGCCTCCACGAAACCGAAACGCCGGTGCAGGTGAATGCTCACCGCGTTTTCGGACTCGATCAAGGCGATAACGGTATGGTGCCCCCGGTCCGCCGCCGCGTTCAGCAAAGCCCCCAGGAGAAGCGTCCCCAGGCCGCGACCCCGATGGTCCCGGTCGACATAGATTGAGTCCTCAACTGTAAAGCGGTACCCGTCCCGCAGGGAGTAAGGTGAAAGAGCCCCCCAGGCGACGACGTTCTCCCCATGTTCGACGACCAGGACCGGATGGTTTCCCCCATGCGCCTCGAACCAGTCTTGCCGTTCGGCGTCCGACATGGGGCACAGGCAAAACGCCGCAACGCTGTGTTCCACGGCGTGATTGAAGATCCGGTTGATGGCCGGCAGGTCGGCCGCTTCTGCCGTACGCAGGCGGTAACCGGGGGCGGCGTTCATTTGTCATCATCCTCCCGGCACCAACAACATCAACTCCCATTATAGCTCTTTTACGCTCCCGGTGGACAAAAAAGAATCGCCGGGCGTCCCGTGGGACACCCGGCCAGAGATTACCGGCGGCGCTCTTTAGATTAGCGCCACATCTTCACGATGTCCACGTTACGGAAATAGAAATTGAGGATGTCCCGGGCTTTGCGCCCGTCCTTGGCGAGCTGGTAGGCACCCCACTGGCTCATGCCCACACCGTGGCCGAAACCCAGCCCCGCGATACGAACCCCTCCGGCGGCGGGCCGGATGCTCGTTATCTTCGTCGATTTCATCTTGTTCGGCCCGATTGCAACGCGGAATTCCGCCGCGGGGACCGTGGCGTTGCCGATCCTCAGACGGGTGGCCCGCCCGGACGGGCCGCGCTCGGTGATTTCGATGGTGTTGAACGCACCGGGGTTCGGGGCCCCGATCTTGGCCAGGGCGGCCGTTATCTCCTGCTTCGTAAGGACGGTTGACCAGCGTGCCCGCTCGGGGGGGGCCGCAGGTGAGTCGGGGGACTTGACAACCGTGATATAGGGCGGTTCGGCCTTCTTCCAGTTCAGACCTTCCCGTGCCGTGGCCGTCATTCCCCCGGCGTGGGAATGAAACCAGGCTTCGATGAACCGCCCGTTGTGGACCAGCACCTGCCCGCGGGTGCGTGTCACCGCGCGGCGGATCCGGTCGTTCACGTTGGCCTGGTTCCAGGCCTGGGCTTCCGTGGGATCGGTCGAGATGTGCGCCCCCGGGTACTTGGAGTGGCCCTTGGTGGCGATGAAGTTCAGGACGTAGGTCCTGGCCAGGATGGCCTGGGCGGCGAGGGCCTCTTCGGGAAAGAAGTTGTCGATTTCTCCGGCCACCGTCCCGGCCACGTAATCCTCAAGCTTCATTTTCTTTACCTGTCCGGTTTCCTTGACGTAGACATTAAGCGTTGGCTCCTGGTTCGGCCCCTGGCTGATAGCCCGGGGTATGGCGGGCTTCCTTGCCGGAGCGCCGCCGGTGCAACCGGAGGCCAGTGCGGTGATGAGAACGCTACACAGAACGAGGAGCACAAGGGCGATTGGCAGCGGCCTTTTGGTGGGCAATTTACAGTCCCTCCCGTGGATCGTTTTTCTTTAGGATTTGGGGACGGACCTTGTTCTATTGCGGAAATAGCTGGGGCAACTTGAGGGGTTTTCCTGGCCCCGAGCGGGTGGTAAAATTGCGTAGGGTATTGGACCCTACGTAATCGGCCTCCGCCGGAGGTGGTCGACGAAATGGAATCCCGCCGGGCATTTCCCCCATGGGCCGCCCTGGGCTCCGCCGTGCGCTGGATGGAGGCGCTGCTGGCGGGTCCGCGGTGGAGCATTGCCTTCGGTACCCTGTTGCTCTCCGCCGCCGTTTTCGCGGGGTTTTTCGGCCCGGATGGAGGAGCCTCCCTTCTGGCACAGGCCGTGGCGGGAAAAACAGCGGAGCCGGCACGGGGGCTCGGTGTTTCGAACCTTGCCCGGGCGCGCTGGTTTGTGGGCCTGGAGGTACTGCTTCTGCTGGGGCTGTCGGCCTGCCTGCTCCGCCGGGTTTTTGAGGCGCTGCACGATCTGCGGTGGCCGGTCCTGCTTGAGACCCCGGAGCAAATAGGAAGGTGCGCGTGGTCGCGAAGCCTCTTTTATCCCGACACCAGCGCGCGATGGGCCATAGCCAGGCAAGAGGCGGCGCTGCGCGCACGTGACTGGGCCGTAAGGGTGCTGGACGGGGATGGCGGCGCGGCCATGCTTTACGCGGAATACTGGCGGTGGGGAAGACTTAGCTCCCTTATGCTGCACACCGGGGTTCTCCTTGTCGTGGCGGCGGGGATTATGGCGCCCTTTATGCGCACCGTCGAGCGGGTGGAGACCGTGGCCTACCGCACCCTGCCTTTGAGTGAGAAGGGCTTCCGGTACGATGTGCAGATCGGCGACCTGGCGCTGGACCCGGTGCAGGACGGGAAGACGCCCGACTGCCGGGTGAGCGTGGCCGTGGTGGACCGCGGCCTGCAGTTGCCGCCGCACGAGGTGCGGGCCGGCTCTCCGCTTCACCACCGGGGAATGACGATCTATCTTGGGGACTGCGGGCGTATCGTGGATTTAAGGATCCGGGATGGGGACGAAGAGCGGCTGTTGTCGGTCCGGGACGGCGGGCGGGTTAATCTGCCCGGAGCGGACGGGCGGGTAGCCGTGCGCCTGTCCCCGGACCTGAATTACGTTGCCTGTGAGGTTGGTAACGGGGAAGGGATGGGTGCCGCGGGCAGGGTAAGGGCCGGCGAAACGGTGCGGATCGGCCGGACCTCCTTAGCCTTTGTGGGACAGCGTCCGTATGCCGTATTGGTGGTAAAGCGTGAGGCCGGGGCGGGGCTCGCCCTTGCCGGGGCCGTAATGTTCTTGGGTGGATTCATCCTGGGGCAGGCGATGCGGCTGCGGCGGGTGTGGGCGGTGGCCGGGCCGGGGAACGGTGGAGCATCCATCCACCTTGGGGGCGACACCCCCGGTGACGAGACGGCCCTGGTCGGTCCGGCCGGCCCCGGCTCCCGCTGATTGACGGCCGGCGGTTTGCGGGCCGCCGGCCGTTCGTCCGCCATGCCGCCGGATCTCAGTCACCAAGGTTGAGCGAGCCTTTGCTGAGCAGGATGACGATCACCACTACGAGCAGCAGTAACCAGAGACCGGACACTCCGGATACCGTCGTATCCGCCACGGGAGGTCCCCTCCTTTGCGTTGGATTGTTTCCCGGCATGATATGCGCCCGTGGCGGCAACGGTGTCAGGGCGTCGCCCCGGCGGAGGCCGAAACGTTACCCGCTGAAGGGTGTTTCATGGCCGCGCAGTTCGGCACGGGTGTCACGTGCGGCGGCCGCCGAAGTTCGCGCGCCCGGTGAGCGCATGTGGGCCGGGCGCGAAGAAAACTGTGGATAAATCTGTGGACGGCGTGTCTTCAACATCGGCTGCCAGGCGCCCCAAAAATTCGAGGCGCTTTGACCCGACGGCGAAGGGGACGGTCAGGGGGTCGGTTGGGGAACGCGGAGACGTTCCCGCGCCCAGCGGTAGAAAAGGCCGCCGAGCATCAGAAAACCGGCCAGGCCGACGGCTGAGTAGAGATAACGCACCAGTGTCGAAAAACCCAGCTGGCCGGCGGCCAGGGCGGCGCCGGCCGTCAACAGCGCCACCCAGTGGAATTTCGGTGTGGCGGGGTCGGCCAGGCGGGCCCCGAAGCCGTAGAGGTTGCCCACGGCGGTGGTGTAGATTTCAGCCAGCAGGACGCCGATGTAGGCCACCTGAACGGGGCGCGTGAACTCTCCGGCGACGAAGGCCATCGGTACCTCGAAGCCGGCCGCCTCCAGGCGGCTCAGGATGGCCAGGTTAATGAAGAGCGCTCCCAGGCCGAGGCCGATGCCGCCCCACAGGGCGCCGCGGCGCAAAGCAGCTTCATCGCGGGCGCCGGCCCCCAGGGGGGCGAGAACGGCCACGGCCAGGACCAGGTTGTAGGAAGCATAGGTCAGGGCCGCGAGCGGCCACGACGGCACCGCCGCCGAGGCCGGGCTGGCCCAGACGCGGATCGCCCAGGGGTCGGGCGGCGTGGTGTAGACCGTAACCAGGCTGACCCCGATCACGGCGACCAGGAGGACGGGCGCCACGAAACTGATGGCGGTGATCACCCCCCTGAGCCCGAGGAGCACCGTGGCCAGTGAAGCGCCGACGATGAGGGCGCTGCCCAGGGCCGGCGGGAGCCCGAACTGCTCGGCGAAAATCGCCCCGCCTCCCGCAGCCATCGCCGTCAGGGCGCCGAAAAGAAAGAAAGTGATTATCCCGTCCACCGCCGCACCGAGCCAGGGACCACCGGCGTAACGTATAACCTCCAGGTGCGATCTTGCGCGGAGTCGGTGGCCAAGTTGAAGGATGATCCGGCCGAAGAAAACGAAGAGGAGTGCGGCCAGCGCCAGCGCCGGAAAGCTGGCCGGGCCGAAGAAACTGAAAAACTGTAGAACCTCCTGGCCGGAGGCGAAACCCGCGCCGACCACCGTGCCGATGTAGGTGGCGGCGATGCTGAACGTGGACAGGGAGCGCGTTTGCACCGCCTGTCAGCCCCCCGGCCGCAGCAGCCCGGACAGCGCCACCGAAAGGGCGATGACGAGCACGCCGGTCACGATGTAAATGATGAACAAGGTGTTCCGGTCGGCTGCCGCTTCTCTTATGCGGGGCGGGTTGAATGCATCTTGCGAGGCCCGGAAGACACGGCGGGCGAACGGGTCATAGCCGTAGGTTTGAAGCAGAAAAATCCCGCTGAGCACGGCGACGAGGGCCAGCTTTAACAAAAGGACGAGCCCGGCCGGCCGGGCCAGGAGCGGCGATAGGGCGGCCCAGTGCGTGGCGACAGCGATAAAACCTGTTATGGCGAGCAAACCCAGGCTGACCCACGTCACCATGGTATACCGTGCGGCGGTACGCGCCTCCATCCCCAGGGCACGTCCCTCGCCGAGGAGGCGGAGGGCGGGGCGCACGGCGACGAAATGGTAGATTACGCTGCCCACCCAGGCCACCGCGGACAAAACGTGCAGCGTGCCCAATAAGCCGCCAAGAAAAGCGGGCATGGTATCACCCTCCTGCATACCGGAGTGTTTCTATCATTGCCCGTGCCACGGGCAGGTTATGCCGCCGGTGCCTGGTGGAGAAGGTAATCGGGGAAGGCGGAACCCTGCTGGAGAAAGAAGGCGATCTTATGCGTCAAAACGACCCCGGATTCTGGGCTGCATTGTGGCGCCGGGCCCGGGAAGAGCCCCCGGTGGCTCGGCGGCGCTGCCGCAACGAGGCGGAGTCCATTGCCCATTGGAGCCGGCGGGCGTCGCGTTTCGCCCGCCAGACCGGCGGGACCAGGGGCGGCGGGGGTTATGCCGAGGCGCTGCGCTTCCTGGAATACGAGGGGGCGCTGAAACCCGGAATCTCAGTACTGGATATCGGGGCGGGCACGGGCAACCTGACCCTGCCCATGGCGCGCCTCGGGGCGCAGGTGACCGCCCTGGAGCCGGCGGAAAAGATGAGGGAGATTCTGGAGCGGCGCGCCGTGGCCGAGGGGGTGACCGGGGTCGACATCCTGGCGGCGGCCTGGCAGGATGTGGATCTCATCCGCGATGGAATGGAGAGAGGATTCGACCTTGTGGTCGCCTCGATGACCCCGGGGATACGGGAACCCGAAGACCTGCACAAGATGCTTGCCGCGTCACGCCGTTACTGCTATTACAGCGCCTATTCCGGCGAGCGCTGGGACGAGGCCCAGCGCGACCTGTGGCGGGTGTTTTTCGGCGGCGAGGAGCTGTCGGGAAACCCCGGGGACATCATCTATCCCTTTAATTACCTGTATGCACTCGGCTACAGGCCGGTGCTGCGTTTCGACTTTGAAAACAGAGTGCGGGAGGGACTGTTGGAGGACGCGGTCGATGAACTTTGCCAGTTCTTTTGGCAGTATATGGACATTACCGAAGAGGTACGGCTGACCATCGCCGAATACGTGCGGGAGCGCAGCATAGGCGGGGTCTTTCGCCGGGAGAACACCATCTGCCGCGGGATGATGATCTGGCGGGTCGACCGGCGACCAGGCTTCGGCTAAACGCCGCAGAGCGGACCCTAGAGCAGCGAGACTGAGAGGGGTGTTTAACCTATACGCGATGATAGGTTAAAATAAGTAAATTAATATAACACAGGCTTACACAGGGAGGGCGGGGGGATGATCACCCTAATCGAGGCCCGAAACTTTCGTTGTCTACGGTATGTCAAACAGCCGCTGGGTCGTTTTCATGTTCTGGTAGGGCCTAATGCCAGCGGTAAGACAACCTTCCTGGATGTGGTAGCCTTTCTCGGTCAACTCGTATCGGATGGTCTTGACGCCGCGATTTCCGAGCGAACACAAAACTTTCAAGACCTTGTCTGGGGACGGTCCGGGGATAGCTTTGAGCTGGCCGTCGAAGCCAGAATCCCGGATGATCGCCGTTTACTTCTGTCTGGACAATCCTATGATACCATTCGCTATGAAGTCGGCTTGGCCAATGAGCAGGGTGAAACGGTAATCTATGCAGAAAAGGCCCTGTTGAAAGTGTCAGAACCGGTTGAGGGAACCCAGCGAACCCTGTTCCCGATCTTCCGACAGCCTCCCAGGTCGATTATGACTGCCAAGGGACAGCGCGGGACCGTCACGATCGTTAACAAGGTGCCCGGTGGCAATGATAATTTTTACTCCGAAACATATCGGGAATCAGGTAAAGGGTGGGCACCGGCCTTCAAGCTCGGGCCCCGAAAGTCAGCACTTGGCAACCTGCCTGAGGATGAATCTAAATTTCCAGTAACGACATGGTTTAAGAGGCTATTATCTGATGGTGTGCAGCGGTTTGTTCTTAATAGCCTTTTGATTCGGAAGGCCAGCCCGCCTGGCAAAGTGCGTGGGTTCAAAACGGACGGTTCCAACTTACCATGGGTGGTTGAGAGGCTTCGTCAGAAAGAGCCGGAACGTTACCAGGAATGGATCGCGCATCTGACAACGGCACTTCCCGATCTGGAAGGCATCCGTACCGTGGAGCGGCCGGACGACAGACACCGCTATCTGATGATTCGGTACCGTGGGGGACTGGAGGTTCCATCCTGGATGGCATCGGACGGTACCCTTCGGCTCTTGGCGCTGACCCTTCCGGCCTATCTACCCGACTTTGAGGGGATCTACCTGATAGAAGAGCCAGAAAACGGCATTCATCCGCGGGCGGTCGAGACGATGTTCCAGTCGCTCTCCTCGGTCTATCACGCCCAGATCCTTATGGCAACTCATTCGCCGGTCATCTTGAGCGTCGCCGATCCAGACGAGGTACTTTGTTTTGCTAAGACCCCGGAAGGGGCAACAGATATCGTCTTGGGAAGCGAACATCCAGCTTTGGCAGATTGGCGTGGAGAGACGAATCTTGGCGTTCTCTTCGCGGGAGGTGTGCTGGGATGA